>CAMNWW010000067.1 GCA_946566415.1 uncultured Lachnospiraceae bacterium
GAGGCAAGCCGGTAATAATCTCCCTTCTGGATCAGCTCTCTGTACTTATGATACAGCGCGACCTGCCCCGGGATCTGTTTTTTCTCTTCCTCCGAAATCTTGGTAATATCAAGCTCATATCCAAATGTCCCGGCAAGCGCTACATTTCCCCGTGTCTCAACCGGTGTCATCCTCCCTACAATATGGTTCGGGCAGTCGCTCACGTGCGCCCCCATGGTGGATAAGGGATAGATAAGCTCCGTTCCCTCCTGGATTCTCAGCCGCTCGATCGCGTCCGTATCATCCGAGCACCAGATCTGCGGACTGTAGTACAGCATTCCCGGGGCGAACCTTGCTCCTCCTCCGGAACAGTTTTCAAGAAGGATCTCCGGGAATTCTGTCACCAGCCGTTCCTGCATCTCATACAGCCCCAGCACATAACGATGAATCAGCTCCCCCTGTGCGTCCGCCGCAAGGCCTATACTCCCCAGATCAGTGAGCTGCCGGTTCATATCCCATTTCACATATGAGATCGGCGCGCTTCGCAGGATTTTCGCCACACATTCGTAGGCATAATCCCGCACCTCCGTTATTCATTAAACCTTTTCACATTCTTTCGATTAAAATTAATTTATATTTGCTTCAATTTAATATATACGAATATATTAACCATAAAGCTTCAGGAAAGTCAATCGAATTCTTTTTATAATTGGGAACTCTTTTGCATCTTTTATCAAACACCAAAAAAACTGCCCCGGAATCAATTAGACTTCCAAGGCAGTCTTACAAAATATTTTATCTATGTCTGAATCTTACTGACAAGACTCCCATCAAAACTATTGACAGAAAAGCGGTCGTCATGTGCCAAATCCACTGCGCGTCGTCTCCCGTCTGCGGAGCTTTCTGCACATGGTCGGCGTTAGAATCTGAGTTCTCTTTTCCCGGACTCTCCGTGGTGTCCGGTATATTAGGTTTCTCCGGTTCTTTCGGGTCTTCCGGGATCTCCGGTTTCTCCGGTTTCTCCGGTTCTTTTGGGTCTTCCGGGATATCCGGTTTCTCCGGTTCTTTTGGATCCTCTGGATTTTCGGGCGGCGTTTTCAAGGTATTCGAGATTGTCACAGCGGGATTTGCCTCCTCGGCCTTATAAATTGAATCATTCAACTCATACCCGTCCGGCGGCTCGATCTCTCTTATCCAATACGTTTGGCCTTTCATAAGTCCCTGAACGATAAGCTTTCCATCCTGACCGCTGCGTCCTGTTTTTATCAATGTCTGACAGCTTTCCTCCGCGTATAACCCTATAACCGCTCCCGGCAAAGTCTTCGTACCGTCGCCGTTTACCTTTGTTACTGTCAATTCCCATTCCTGTTCCGGCGTTGTAACGCTGACAATCGGATCATTTTCCGCGAGCACGCTTTCCGTACCGTCCGGAAGTTTCACCTTCGGAGGTTCACTGATATCAAAGGATAACTCCACAGTCATCACCTCACCGTCTGGACGCCGGATGAAATATCTCGCTCCGCGGCGTATATCTGGAAACTTAACCGTTCCGTCTGGAGAAACCACAGTTTGTACATCAGGAACCGGATCGGTCTGACCGGCCGGGTCCGACATAAACAGCAGTACGCTTTCTCCAGTCGGCGGGATCCCCTCTTTATTAAACAGTTTAAATACAATATCCGCTTTATATGCTTCATTTGTCAAATCCAGTTCTACTTCGGATTTTGCCTCTCCCGCTGTAATCAGAATCCCTTCCTCCGTTTTGATTACGCCGTTCGGGAGGCCGCCCCAGCCCAATGAACTGTTATATCCGTCGATTCCTTTTGTTTCTACCAACTCATATACTGCGTTAGGCTTGACCTTAAAAGAAAGTTTCCCTCCGGTATCTGTTTCCCCCTGAGCGAAAGGCAGCCCCCTCTTATTGTTCTCTCCATCCCACTGATATAAGGTAAATAATACACCTGCAAGAGGCTCCTGATTCTCACTGTCCCTCTTGGTAATCGTGATTCCGGCCTTCCGGGCAGCGACGCCTCCGCCTCCTCCGCCTCCGCCTCCGCCTACTTGGGCGCTGTTATCCTTATTGCCGCCAAGCAGCACCAAGCCGCCGTCAAAGCGGACACTATTGTTATAGTTCCCCTTTTGGCGTTCTATGATATCCGCTGTGTAGGTAAGCACATAAGACTCCCGGCTGCCTTCTCCAACAGGGAGCTGCACTTTAAAACAATTTGACGCCGGATCGTAATCAGCAAGCTTCAGCGGTATTCCTTCCCCTACTTTCGTATATCCCGGTTTCTGCCCGGCGCTGCCGGTCGTTCCGGCAACGTCTGCCCGGCAGAAATACAAGGTATCCGTATCCAATTGAAGACGGCTGTCCAATGTGTCAATAATATAAGGATTTTCCGGGAGGGCAAGACCAAAAGGATTGATCAAAACCTCGTACTCTATCAGCTCTTTTGGCTCATCCACTTTGCTGCTTTTGACAAGTCCATGATTGGAAAAGCTCTGCTCCACCTTATGGGAGACTTTTGCGAACTCGACTCCATCCGCTTTTCCTTCCATAGCAATAGTATTTACAACCTCAACGCTCTCATTACTGCTAAACCCGAGTTTCTCCGGATCTACTTTAGTATCGAAAGTGACCAGCGTTTTTTGCGTGACGCTGTCCAAACTAATTTTTAGTTCTTGTCCTCTTGAATCTGGCGCTTCACCCGGAATCTCCGGTTCCGGAACGGCAGCGGCGTCTGTAATTTCCGGATTTGTTTTAAGAGAGCCGTCCTTATAAGTAAGTCCTGCCGGCAGAACATCTGTCAGTTCCACATCTTCCATCGAAAGCCCCGACGCATCTACTTCCACAGTCCACTTCATGATACCCGACGCATAATCATAGACCGGAGGCTTCTTAGCCAACACCGCAGCGCTTACATTTACCTTACTGTCAGCGCTTGCAGAGCGGTCTTCTTCCAGGCTTCCTATCCTCATATCCGTTGTGAAAATTGTGTTTTTAAACTCTGTCTTTCCCGTATTATTAGAAAAAATGCAAGGATCGCATACTTTCGTCGTATAGAGAAGCTGAATCGTTCTTACTCCGACTCCGTTCGTTTTGACTGTAAGAACCTGATCCTTATACTCCAGTTCTACCAGGCCTGGATCTACCAGCTCCTTCCCGTCAATCAAGACCTTAACGCCGTCCTTTCCGCCCACAAGTTCCAAACCATGCGCATGCCCTTCCACGCTGCATCTGCCGCCGGCAGCGCCCAGATCGTCTGTAAACGTGCCGCTCTTAAGGTTTGCTTTGTGAGGATTTATTGTCACCGTCCAATCTATCGAACGTTCCGCCGCATTATAACCGCCGTTACTTTTGACCAACGTAGAGGTGCCGGATGTCCCGCTGCCATCCCCGCTGCCAACAGCTACCGTGGCTTTCGGCGCTTCATACTCTGTATCATTGTACCGGAAAGTAAACCATGCGGTATTCTTGCCCAGATCCGTTCCGCTGTCATACATTTCTTCCGGAACCTGGGTTTGATACGTAATCGTAACAGGCTGATTATCTGTTTTGATCGGTGCGACGGTAAAACCATTGTCTTCCGAAGCCGCAGATGTCGGTACTCCGTCCACATGGATTGAATCCCGTACCAACGTACTGCCATCGGGGAGCACATCATGCAATGTCAGCATATTCTCGTCTGTAAACTCAAAACCGTTGGGCGAAAACGTAACCCTCCAGTCAGTCACAGAACCTGTTCCGTCTGTATGGCGCGTTGTTTTCCCTGTCTTGGTGATCCATACAGGCTGCGGGATAGATACGGTCTTACTGCTGCTGACATCCAGCTTATGGAATTCACCGTCTGTCCCGGCAAAAAGTTCAGCCGCATTCGTGACTTTTTGACCTCCCTTACTCCCTGGCAGAAGAAGGTCATCCTCGATAACCGTGTCATAGGTGATCTGAAACGCTTTTGCCGGATTCCCTTTCGTAGCTTTTCCCGCCTTAAATTTCGTTCCGCCGAAAGTAAGGAGCGTCTTTGCTCCGTCATCATAAGTCTCCACAAGCACGTATGCCTCTTTTGTATAGTCGACAGCTTCACGCGACTGGTAAGCCACAACTGGAGAACCATCTATTTCTGCACTGTCCTTTTTATAGCTGTGCACAGACGTATCGATCGTATCCCGCAGTTCAAAGGGGGTATCCGTAGTGAAGCCTGTATCCTCCGGCGGATTCTGCCATGGCGTGTGCTCGATCGTCCAGGTGATCGTCTTATCGGACAATACTCCGTTTTTTTGAATCTGTGCCTTTGCTTCTACCGGTTCATTTTCCGCATAGCCAAAACAAAGCTGTTTGCCATTTTCAAACTTCATTGCATAAAGATTGTTTTCACCGTCTATAGGAAGCTCGTCCGCCGGCGGGGCTTTGGCACGTTTGCAGTCCAGATAGAAATACGCGCCGTCAAGTCCCCCTAATTCTGATAAAACAGTCCCAGCCCCATTTTCCCCCGCTTCAAATGTAACCCATGCCTTATTCTTCTGTGCATAAATCGTACCAAACTTCTGCGGGCCGTTTTCCGTTTCTACCATTAATGGTGACCCGCCGGACAGATCAGACAAAACCAAATGAGAAGACACATCCAGATCGTATTCGGTATCCGCCTTAATATCTAGAATATTTTTCCCAGGTATTTCATACGTATAGTACAGCACCAATTGCGCGTCTTTTTCGATTAGCGAGCGGTCCTGAATAGCCGCTCCCTCCGGCAGGCCTCCGGCGCCTGCATAATAAAGCGCGATCTCCCCAAACTTTGCGATATCGGAAAGCCGCTTTTCATCTGCCGCCTCTGCCTCCGGCACAGAGAAAAAACCTGCCAGCATCACAAAACATAATAAAATCGCAGGAAGCCTCCTCTGCGCCCGATAAAATTTCTTCCTGCGGGCATTTTGCCAAATAGATAACATTACTACTCCCCCTTCTGTACATTTCCCGACCCTTTCTGCAATAAAAATTTATCCGCTTAGGCGCCGAGAAAATAAACATTTATTTATCAATAGAATTATACACTACTCTATTTCCGACATCAATACCTTTATTCGCTTTTTTAACTATCCCTCATACAACAGCATTCGGGACTTGTGAACTTAAGCGCCGGATATGCCTCCGAATGTTCAAAATGGGGCGCCCTTACGGGCGCCCCATTTTGAATTAGATAAACCAATACTGAAACACATTAAACAAATACCCTACCATGATGATCCCGATTATACAGATTCCGATAAAAGCTGCAAGCAGTTTCGGCTTTACCGCCTTCTTCAGCATAACCAGGGATGGAAGGCTTAAGGTAGTAACCGCCATCATAAAGGAAAGTATCGTGCCAAGTCCGGCTCCTTTTGCCAGAAGGCTTTCTGCCACAGGAATCGTGCCAAAAATATCTGCATACATTGGCACTCCGACCAGAGTTGCCAAAATAACCGCAAGTTGATTCTCACTTCCTAATATACTCTCAATCCACGACTGCGGGATCACATTATGAATCAATGCGCCAATACCTACTCCGACAAAAATATACGGCGCAACCTTCTTGATCGTTGCCAGAACCTGTTCTTTCGCGTAAGCAGCCCTGTCGCGGCGGGTTAATTGTGCTTCATCTGTTTCTATCGACACCGCATTCTTAACAAAATCCTCCACATAGCGTTCCATCCCAATCTTTTCAAGAAACGTCCCGCCGATCACTGCGATCATAAGCCCTAAAATAACATACGCAAGTGCAATCTTCCCGCCAAAGATACTCATAAGAAGTACCAGAGACCCCAAATCGACCATGGGCGAGGATATCAGGAATGAAAAAGTCACTCCCACCGGAAGTCCCGCACTAGTGAATCCCATAAAAATCGGTATAGAAGAGCAGGAACAAAAAGGGGTTACCGTACCTAATACAGCGGCGATGCTGTTGGCTCCAATTCCATGAAATCTCCCGAGAATTCTTTTCGTCCGTTCCGGCGGAAAATAACTCTGGATATAGGAAATCATAAATATCAGCACAGAAAGTAATACAAAAATTTTAATTACATCGTAAATAAAGAATTGAAGACCCCCTCCAAGGATACCTTCCAGATCAAAACCTGCGTCAGACAAACCTTTTCCTATCAAAACATTCAGCCATTTCATCCCAAGTATCTGGTCCTGAAAAAATATCCATATTGTCCGTATAAGATCCATATCCTATTCTCCCTGCATTTTTTTTATGCTTTTTATAATTTCATCTACCTTTAACACCCTTCCCGCCGCTGCAAGTTTCCCGTCAATCATAAGAGACGGCGAAGACATCACTCCCAGCTTCACAATTTCCATCAGATCTTCCACTTTTTCGATATCGGCGCTGCAATCCAGACTTTTTAGCGCTTCCAATACATTCTCGTATAATTTATCACATTTTTCACAGCCTGTTCCAATGACCTTAATATTCATGTCTATATATCCTCCTGTTATTAATTTCTAAGCTTCATTTCCAATCCTACATTTTCTTCCCATGCAGCGAATATCTTCTTAATGATCGCCGGACCTATCTTTGAGATAAACACAAGTTGAGACTTTTCATAACTATCCGACGTTTTAAAGTCAATCCGGCTGCCGACAACGTCTACCTGATTCCATCCCTCGCCCGCCAAATGGAAAAATCCTTTAATACGGTATACATCCGGTATAATCACATGAATAAAATCAAGCAGCTTTTTCTTCTCTGCTTCCCCCTCAAATTCCATAAATATCGTTTTGGGTTTCGTCTCTTCGGAATTTGTCGTCTCCTCTCCTTCCGCCCATTGATAAAGCATAAGGTCTTCATCAAAAAATCCATAATCCATATCCCCCATGACACTGGATACAATTTTGCAGACAGGATTAATTTCTCTTATTTTTTTTATCAGAACGGCAAGCCTTGCCTCATCTACCAAATCTTTTTTTGTTATCACCGCGAGATGACAATGCTTAAGCTGGCGATGCACCGTTTCCAAATCTTCTAATTGATCGGTAAAGTTCACTGCATCAATCAGGCATATAACTCCTTTAAAATCATATTCTTTTCCTGATACCGCTTTTGCTGCTTCCAAAATCTCCTCTACATTAGACGGGTCCCCCAGCCCCGAACTCTCTACAAAAAGATACTCAAAATCCTGAGCGGCCATCTCACTTAAGGCATTTACAAAATTAAGTTTTAAACAGGAACAAAAAATAGAACCTCTGTTAATCTCAACCATCTGAATATCATCATTCCTCAGGATTGTTCCATCTATCCCCAGCTTTCCAAATTCATTCTGTATAATCCCCACTTTGCGGCCATTAAGCCTATGCAGAATCTTTAATAAAACGGTGGTCTTTCCTGCCCCTAGAAACCCTGTTAATACATATAACTGCGTGTTTTTACTTTCTTTCATGTTATCCTCCATTTCTATAGAAATATTTCTATTTATCTATATACTAACCTATTTTTTACCGGTGTCCGCACACCGGTTTCTACTTGCTGCATTTGCAATCCAAAAGACCTTGAAATTCCTTTGGTACAATCAGCACCCCTAATGTCTTATATACATCATTCAATCTTTCCGTATTAAGTGAATAATGTGTCCATTTCCCCTCCCTTCTCGGAATTACAAGACATGCGTCGCATAAAAGCTTCATATCATGTGAAAGTGTCGGCTGCGTAATATGAAACTCCTCTTGAATCTTGCAGGCGCACAGCTCTCCGCCTGACAGCATATCTATGATTTTAAGCCTTTTAGGATCTGATAAAACTTTAAATATTTTTGCGTACTCTGCATAGTTAATCTCCATATTTACATCATTCCTTTTTACACATAGGACTTTTTCTATATGTTTATAATACACCACGCATAGAAAAATGTCAATGTGTTTTTTAATGCTTGCCGTTTTAATGCTTTCCATTTCTCCAATACAATAAAAACTTCTATAAATAGACTATTGACAGCAATTAAAAAGAAATATATAACGACTGTATAATCATAATTAGTCAAATAGGAGGCATTAAAGTGCCGAAGAGCTATTCAGAGCAGGAACGGGAATATATCAGAAAGCGATTGAAAGAAGAAGCGGCAAAATGCCTTGCAAGGTATGGCGTCCGTCATACAACGGTCGATGAGATCGTAAAACGGGTTAATATTCCAAAAGGAACGTTTTATCTTTTTTATAAATCAAAGGAATTGCTTATGTTTGAGGTTATTCAGGAACAGCAGGAATATGTCAATCGAAAGTTGTATCAAACCATTTCTGGCATTGCCAATAGGTCTCTTTCAGCGGAAAAGCTGGCCGATGTGATATTTAAGTTCTTTAAAATGACAGAGGACATGCTGATTTTGAAATTAATAGATGTAGGTGAAGTGGATTTGCTTGTGCGTAAGCTGCCGCGGGAAATTGTGGAGGAGCATTTTCAAGACGATACAGATATGATTGAAAAAATGCTTGCCCTTTTTCCCGCAAAAAAAGAAGTGGACACAAAGGTTATCAGCGCCGCATTCCATGCCGTTTATTTTGCAACGCTGCATAAAGCAGAGATTGGCGAACAGTATGATGAGGCATTGTATTCCTTGATCTATGGTATTGTAACACAGATCATTTAAAAAGTCTGGCAATCAGCCAGACTTAAAACAGTCTTTTAATTGACTATATAAATGTATTAGGTCAAATAGTATGGAGGCAGGCATGATTACAGTAGAAAATCTTTCGTTTAGTTACACGAAAAGCCCGTTTATTTCCGGTATGAGTTTTTGTGTTTCAGAAGGTGAAATCTTTGGATTTTTAGGACCATCCGGGGCAGGAAAAAGCACATTGCAGAAAATTTTAATTGGTATGCTGCGGACATATCAAGGCTCTTGCTTAGTCAATGGGGTGGAGTGCAAAAACCGAACAATTTGAACTGAAAATGTGATATCTATAATAATCCGCTTTAATCATTCTTTATTCTATCACGCTCAAACAACAGCAATAAATATTTTTCTTGAATCCTGCTGCCAGATGTGCTATATTGAATATACAAAAGGAGCAACCGTCCACAAAGTGGTTGACCTCCCATGTAGCATTATAAGCCTACCTGACCGACCAAGTACAAGGTAGGCTTATTTATTTTCGCTTGTTCCTCTTGTCGAGAAAGGCAAGCAACGCGATAACAAAACTACCAAAGGCAATCAGCAAAGCCAATATGCCAATGAAAATCGAAATGATTTCAAAAGCTGTCATTTGCGCCACCTCCCCTCTTATGTACTCCGGCAAACCGGCATGAAGTTTTGGGAGGCTGCCACCTTGTAACACGATTACTCCATATCGACAATATAACATATTTTCTATGATACAACAATACCGCTTTTTTATTCTTTATTAGCCGGTACAGTATTCTAAAATATATATAACCGTTACATAAAC
>CAMNWW010000068.1 GCA_946566415.1 uncultured Lachnospiraceae bacterium
TCCTTCTAAAAACAGCCAGTTCCTCCTCGTTCTGTGCGTATACGTCAACTCCGCCTACCGTCACTTTCCCTGACGTCGGGCGGTCCACTCCTCCGATCAAGTGCAGGAGCGTAGACTTTCCTGAACCAGAAGATCCGACGATCGCGACAAATTCACCCCTCTGCACCTCAAAAGATACCCCGTCCAGAGCGTGAACTGCATTTTCTCCCTCTCCATAGGTCTTGCAAAGGTTTTCGATCCGTAATATCTCCATACTATCTCTTCCTCCTCATCTTTCTTTTTGCTATAGTATCTCTCCTTCACATGACCTGCCTGTGACTTAAAGATAACAATTCTGTCACTTTTATCGTACTCACTTAAATTTTCCTACAGAACTGTCTTATAGAACCGTATCCGAAACTGCCCGCCTCCCTCCGGTGCATTCTGCGCCTGGATGACCGCGTGCTCACGCGTAAAAATCATCTGCGCCAGCGAAAGTCCGATTCCAAATCCTCCCGCCCCGGCATTTTTCCCTTTATAAAAACGCTCGAACAGATGAGGAAGATCTTCTTCGGGAATACCCGTTCCGGAATCCGTAAACTTTATTTCAACAAAGAGCGGATTATCCGCACAGCAAATTATAAGCCGTCCGCCGTCCGGCGTATATTCCAAAGCGTTTTTTACAACGTTCTGTACAGCTTCCAACGTCCAGGCATAATCCCCGCTGAAAGATTTTCCCTCCGCCCCTGAAATTTCACAAACTTTTTCATGGACGTCCATGGACACCTCAAACGGCAAAAGAACGTCCTCCAAAAATTCCGGCATAGAGATATCCTCTTCCGTCAGAACGACCGCTCCTGCCTCAAGCTTGGACATCTTCAAAAGCGTTGTCACCAGCCATTCGATTTTATCAAGCATTTTTCCGGACTCCCGAAGCAGCCTACGCCTCTCGAACGCGGAAAGCTCAGGATTTTTCATCCGTTCAAACAAAATATTCAGCGAAGTAAGCGGAGTCCGTATCTGATGGGAAATATCCGCCAGAGCGTCTGCAAGCGATGTCTTCTCCTTCTTAAGAAGCTCTGCCTGCTCTTTTAAGCGTACCGTCATTTTTGAAATCTCATCCCGGAGAATCTCCATATCTCCCTCCCGGAAATTCTGAAATTCTGGTATCTCTTTTCCGTGCAGTACCTCGTCAATCTGCCCGGCAAGGGAACGTATCTTCCGATACCGCCCGTCCGTCCGCGCCAAATCAAGAAAACTCCATGCCAGACAGCAAAAAAACGCTGCATATGCGGCTTTCTTCCCCCATACAGCGCCTGATGCCATTACAAGAACGGCTGTCCCAATCAAAGACATTCCTATCTGTATCTTTATTTCCTTATTCCGAAATCTCCACATACCAACCTTTCCTCTTATACATCCATCCGATACCCGAGTCCCCGCACCGTCCGTATGATTTCCGGATTCTGTGCGTCAAGCTCGATCTTCTCACGAAGTCTTTTTATATAAACTGTTAAAGTATTATCGTTGACATATTCTCCTGCAATATCCCATATTTCCTCCAAAAGCTGCCCCCGTGTAAGGATCTTCCCCCTGTGGCTTAAGAATACCAGAAAAAGGCGGTACTCCAGGGCAGAGAGGTATATTTCCTCGCCGCCTCTTGTCACTACCCCCTTCTCGATGTCTACTTTAAGCCCTCCTGCCTGAATAATCCCTCCCGCTTTTCCCGCCCTTCTCAGCACACTACGCATCCGGGACACCAGCTCTCTGGGACGGAAGGGCTTGCTGATATAATCGTCCGCCCCCATGTCAAGCCCGGTCACTACAGAGAATTCATCGCCTAAGGCGGTCAGGAAAATGATCGGGATATCATAATCCATCTTGATCGCGGTACAGGTACTGTAACCGTTGCCTTCCGCCAGGGTCACATCCAACAGAATAAGCTGGGGCTGATCTGCTTCGATCAGCTCCAGCGCCTTCTTCTGTCCGTCTGCCGACGTGACCAGAAAACCTTCCTCCTTCAAAAATGCCGACAAATTTTCTACAATCGCAGGATCGTCCTCTATCAAAAGAACCTTTGGGATCATATTGATACATCCTCCGCCAACTCATCATAAAAGGTATATCCGCATCTGCCGTTTTCTTTTGTATGATACAGCGCAGTATCCGTCTGGTGAAATAATTCCTCATGAAATCCTTTCCCGGAAAATGCAATACCGACACTGAGCGAATACTTCGGAAAATCTCCCTGGGGATGCTGAAGGATCTCATTGATTGCGTCGACCTTTTCCTGTATGATCTGTTTCTTATCTGCCGTCATATTGTCCATAATTACTGCAAATTCATCTCCGCCGATTCTCAGAACATAATCTTCCTTTCTGAAATTGTCTTTCAGAAGATTCGCCACCTTAATCAGCGCCTGATCCCCCACATCATGTCCATAGTTATCATTAATGGCCTTGAATACATCGACATCAACCAGTAAAAAAGCAAGCTTCTTCGCCGGATTGCGAAGACGTTCCCTTAGCTGCTCAAATGACTGCCGGTTCAAAAGACCTGTAAGCGCATCCCGCTCTGCTTTCTGCCGGAGCATATCCTGCTGCTCCATTGTCATCTCATATACATTGTTATATGTAGCCGCGAGATACTTAAACTCATAGGCCCCCGTAATTTCCAGAAAATGATTATTCTTAATACAGCTCACATAGAGACGGATCGGTCTTAATATCAGAACAGCAATCATAATATAAGAAAAAATTACCAGCGCCACAATCAGAACCGTGTAGATACTCTGCCGAATCAGCGCCTTTCTCATCGCGTTCTCACTTTCCGCCTGTTCTTCTTCACAGATTGTGATTACTCTGTCTGTAACAGTGGATATTCTTTCTTCAATCTTCTGCTTCATGTCCCTGTATTCCTCGCTGAATACCAGACCGATAGCGGCGTCTGATTTCTCCTCACTTGAAAAAGACAGTTCTTCCTCCGTCAGCGGATAGTCCTTAATCTCCGGCAAAAGCTTATTTCCATCCTCATCGACGGATAACGCCGCAAGCTTCATGGCATGTATCTCCATATCCATAAGTTCATTGGATAATTCCAAGGCTTCCCGGGACGCGTCCAGGATCTCCCCTTCCTTCCCTTCCAGGTGTTCTTCAAGCGAACCCAGCGCTTTATCTCTTCTCTGAGTCTCATTCACTTCTGTAAAATATTCTTCTATATAAACCGGCTCCTTCGTAACGGCATAGAGACGTACCTTATCGGTCAGAAAATCTGAACCCATCTGTAAATTCTCTGCTTCCTCCCGGACGAAAATATATTCAGCCGTTATATCTGCCAGCTTCTTGTGATTCTGCATCACATGTATGATTCCTTCTCCTATCAGTACAGAGACTACCAGCGTGACCGCAACCATCCATAAACTAAGCTTCTGTATACTCAGTCCCTTCAGAGTACCTGCATTTTTTTCTACTGTTGTCTGTTCTTTCACCTTCTGCTACCTGTTCCTTTCATGAGAATTTTTTGCCTGTACGGTTGCGATTCACGGCAGGCTTCAGGAAGATCACGGATGCGTCATGCTTGCATGTAAGCAGACATGATCTTCCCGAAACTGCCTGAATCAGGCAACCCACCCTTAAATGAGCAAAACAGGAGCAGCTTTTTTGCTGCGACTGCCAGCTTGCTGGCAGGTTTTGCGAATTTTGCGGGGTGGGCTGCCGTGAATCGCAATTTCAACCGTACAGTTAGAGAATTTTTGTCTTCCCCTTCCCTCTCCAGCTCATTACATAAGACAGTATACCATAATTAAGCCCATACCGCCACGCCTTGTTCGATTGAAACCGAAAAAATCACTCGATCATGATTTCCTTAACAGAAATTTTCTTAATTTTTGCAGAATAGACATACTCCCTTAATGACTGTTGTGATTGCGAGAAAAAGAGTCGTACAAGCCAAAATAATTCCTATCAACAGTATCATTACACCCATCATTTCACTCGCCAGCTCCTTCATACTGGCAGCCATCTGTGTCATTGCGGAAAAGCAGAATGATGCAAAGATGATAAAGAACACAAGCGTTTTTTTAGTCCTAAGTGTATTTCTTTTCAGTCCGTCAATGAATGCACCTTCTTTGTCCTCTTTTTGTTTCTTTATTTTAGCCGAATTCTGCAGATCATCTTTTAACAGCGTAAGTACCGGTCTTTTCAATTTTAAAAATGCATAGAAAATTGCAAGAACGGCAAATACAGCCGTCGGCAAAATTACAAAGTGCAGGAATAACGTCAAATGGAAATGTATCGCGATCTCTGGCAGAATCCCATCTTCATTCTGCAGCTCATAGAATTTCGGCATTAAGAGAAATGCTCCTGAGAATCCGGCCGCCGCCCCGGTAAAGACGCCAGTTCCGAAAACCCAGAAGTTTTTCGCTATCTTGAGATTAGAGTAGCCCAGGGCTTTTAATATCCCCAGTTCTTTTTTATGGGTATCTATGTAATGCTTGATGTAAAAAAACAGCATAATAACAGAGGTGATCAAAAGACAGCCCCCGGTAACAAAGCAAACCACCTTTGCGGTAGACACCTGCGCATCGTAAAATATCATTGCCTGCCCTGGCGGAACCAGCTCTTCCACCTGCCGGATATCGAAATAAAAATTGAGAAACATCGTACAGATAAGCACCGCGCAGCAGATAATGACCGAAATTCCGATGAGCTTTGCCGCATCTTTTATTCCTACGACCATACTATCACCATCCAATCTCATAAGCGCTTTTCTGCGTTTCGTTCGTATAGACCTGCAGTACTTTACCACTGTTCATTTTAATGACTGTCTTCGCCATCTCTGCGATATTCATGTTGTGTGTTACCATCACCACAGTAAATTTACTTTTCTTCTGCAGACCGCAAATATAGTCGAGAACCTGCCTTCCTGTCAGCTCGTCAAGCGCTCCCGTCGGCTCATCAAGAAAGAGAACCTTTGGTTTTTTAGCGAGCGCTCTTGCTATTGATACTCTTTGCTGCTCTCCGCCTGAAAGCTCGCCGGGATATTTTCTTGATTTTTCTTCAAGCCCGACAGCCTTGATGATTTCACGATAGTCGGAATTATCGGCAAGATCCGCCCCCATCCGGACGTTCTTTTCCACCGTCATATCAGGCAGCAGATAATATTGCTGAAAGATAAAACCGACTGTTTTCCTGCGGAATGCTGTCAAATCACAGTCCGATAGTTTAGTAATATCTCTGCCGTCATATTTGACGCTTCCGCTGTCAGGTCTCTCAAGACCGGAAATAACATTCAAAAATGTAGATTTCCCCGAACCCGAAGCTCCCAGGATCACAACAAAGTCTCCGTCGCCTATTTTGGCGCTGATACCTTTGAGTATTTGAAATTTATTTTCATGATTTCCATAGGACTTCGTTATCTTATTGATCTCAATCATTTTTCCTCCACTTCTATCGCCGACAGGCGATTTAATTCAGGTACCCCGAGCGTATGTGAGGGGCTTCCTCCTTCTTTTATTTCTTTCAACATGGCGGTACATACTTCCGTCAGCATGCCGCCAATCTCCTGAGGTGTAAACGTACACATATTGGTTGCGCACAGAACCGCGATCCCATGGGTGTATACCCACAAATGACGGTACAGCCATTCAGAATCCGGCTGATCCAAAAAATAGAGCTCCTGAACAGAGGACAATATCTGCGGATAGTTATCGTCAATGACCGGAAGCACATTTTTTACTGTCGGCTTCTGTATCTGCTCGGTCATAAAAAGTATCTGAAAGAGCTTCGGCTCGGTCATCGCAAAGCGTATATACTGCATACCCACTCCCTTGAAGGCAGGCATTTCTTTTTGGCGAAGACCAATATCCACATACTCCGCATAAAGCTGCCTGACCGCAGCGGCGACCTCCTGCTGAACCTCCTCCATACTTTGGAACACTGTGAAAATCGGTCTTGCGGAACTGCCAAGCTTTGTCCCTAATGCTCTGGCTGTCAAGGCGCCAAATCCGTCTGCCCTGACAATATCCAGCGCCGCTTCAATAATTTCTTCTTTTGTAAACTTCGCTTTTGGCGGCATCTTTCTCTCCTTTCTCATATTAAAACATTTGTTTTGTAACATTTGTTTTAAATTATATTTGGCTAAGCTTGATTTGTCAACAAAAAACGGCAGGGCTTTGTAATACCCTACCGCCATATAACACTCACTTAAATATCTGATTCCATCTATGCAAACAGCTCTTCTACTTTACAGGAATGTTCCTTTGTCTTTCTGTCATAGCTGATTCCAACCGCCAGGATTCTTCCTGTATATTTAGGCTTCTCCCCTATTTTCCCCTTGAAGCGGAGAACATAGTTCCTGCTCTTGATCTGTTCGATCGCATCCGCCGGTGTACTGCCCACCTTCAGTTCCAGGATCAATGCATCCTCATCTTTTCTTTCAGGATAAAAGATAAAGTCCACATAACCCTCCCCTGCTTTATCCTCACGTTCTACGCGATACCTGTCTCTTGCGGCAAGGTACACCAGATTCACAACGGCTGACAACTCGATTTCACTATTATATGAAAGAATCGGTGATTCTGTATCGTGCGCCAGTTTCAAAATCCCTGCCATGGTTCCCGTATCTCCCGCGAGCGTGGCTTTCAACATCCTCTCTGATTCTTTTGCCAGATTATAGATATATCCTAAGCTTTCATTTGACAGCAGCAATTCATCATACTTATCCATCAGTTCTCTGTTGGGAATAAATACTTCTCCGTCTTCATACGTCAACAGACCATATACGACCATCGCCGAAAAAATCTGGTTTTTTGTGTGCAATTCAGTAGATGTGGCCGCATAACCCAGAAGCTTGATCTTGATTTTTTCCCCGGAAACCATCATCGCCAGATCGTCACGAACATCTTCTATATTATTACGGATATAATAGAAAATCTCATCATATGGACCTGAGCTGGTCCAGTAATTGCTTATCTGATTATCTGTCAGCGAGCAGACGATTGACCGCGGATTGTACATTCTAACCCCGGCGGCCGTGTGATAGCCGTCATACCACTTTTTCAGGTCTTCACGTGTAATTTTAGCATTTTCTGTAGTCTGCCTATAAACTTCAAACAAACAATCAACCTCTGAATCCAAAAATCCAAAATATTCACTGAATTTCTCTTTGGTCGCCATGTCATATTCTTTGAACATATTTATCTCAGAGCCACTGGAATATTTTGCAATCGGAAGAATGCCTGTCATATAGGCAAATCCCACATATCCCTGACCTTTCAGCAGATCCCGCAGAAATTCGAGATAGTTTTTTCTATCTGTTTCGGAAATAAAACTCTTATGGAAAACTGCGTCCCATTCATCCATCACAAAAATAAATTTCGTCCTGCTCTGCTCAAATACAGCCTGCAGATTATCCCAGACAGCGCCGCCTGCATCAAGTTTCAGCAGAGGATAAGCCTTGCCCAAATCCCTATTGATTCCGTCCTGGATGCGGGAAATGTACTGACCATAATGGCAGCAGTCCCTTGGCATCCTGCTGAAATCAATATAAATCACATCATAGCAATGCAAATATTCTCTATAGTAGCTGCTTTCTGCAATTTTTAGATCAGAAAAAATATCTTCCTCGTCCGTAGTCCTGCCAAAGAAAGCTCCGATCATATTTGCCATGACGCTCTTGCCAAAACGCCTCGGCCTTGTAATGCAAAAATATTTCTGTCCATCCAGCGTAACATCGGAAATGATTTCATCAATTATAGAAGACTTATCGACAAAAAATCTGCTCCTAACAATCGCTTTATATTCTTCGTACGGAACGAAACTGTTCAAAAACATCCCCATATTACATGATCTCACTTTCCTAATATCGTTCTAAAAATTCTGTAGATCTTCTACTTACTCCCCCCGGAACAGCTTTGCTGTCTTCTCCATCCGCTCGGCAATCTTCACGCCGAAAGGACAGCGGCTCTCACAGCTATGGCATCCAATACAGGCGTCGGCCCGATGCTCCAACGCAAAATAATGTTCCTTTACTGTATCCGGCGTCTCCGGCTGCATCACTGCCAGATCATAGTACTTATTCACCATAGCGATATCGATTTCCGCCGGACACGGTCTGCAATGTCCGCAGTAAGTACATTCTCCCTGCCCGAAAGAGTGGAAGGGAGCCTTGGCAAGCAGGCTTGCATAATCTTTTTCTTCCGCCGATGCATTTTCGTAGGCCACGGCCTGCTCCACATGCTCCGGAGTATCATATCCAGCCATGACTGCCGCCACTGCAGGCCTGGTCAGACAGTAATGGATACACTGTACCGGCGTCAGCGCTATTCCAAAAGGCGAGCGCTTTGCATCGAACAGACGTCCGCCCGCATACGGCTTCATCACAGTAAGTCCAACATCATTTTGCTCGCATAATTTATAAAGCTTTGCTCTTTCCGGATCAATACCGCCCAGATCAGCCTGGTATTCCTCGGCAAAATAATTGTCCAGATCGTCTGTAGGCGGGAGAAGGTCAAAGGCCGGATTAACGCTGAACAGGATCGCTTCCACGATACCGCTTCCTGCCGCCAGTTCCGCCATCGCAGGGTTGTGGGTACTCATACCGATATGCCGGATCTTCCCACACTCTTTCAGTTCCTTTACATATTGAATGTAGGGACCATTCATAACATCTTCCCAATCACTTTGCTGGTCGACAAAATGGATCATCCCCAAGTCGATATAATCCGTCTGCATACGGGTCAGAAGATCCTCGAAAGCTGTCCGGCATTTCTCCACATCCCGGGTACGGACATACTGTCCGTCCTGCCAGGTAGAGCCGATATGTCCCTGAATGATCCACCGCCCTCTCCTGCCTGCAAGGGCTTTTCCAATGTTCGTGCGCACGTTGGGTTCTGACATCCAACAGTCTAAAATGTTGATCCCCAGTTCATCCGCACGGTCTATGACTGCTTTACACTCCTCATAAGTGTGGCGTTCCAGCCATTCGCCGCCAAAGCCGACCTCGCTTACCATCAAATTCGTTTTTCCTAGTCTTCGATACTGCATTATTGTGCCTCCTTCTTCTATTTCAATTTTTATAAAACGCCGCTTTAATCAATCTTATTGAAAATAACCGTCCGCTCTTATTTACATCTTGTATAGGACTAGTTTATCATCCTTTTCACTATAAATCAATCTTCCATATCTAGGGCAGGCAAGTACGATCAAATAGTTGGTTCCTCCAGCCAGCCTTTTGAGAAATTCACCT
>CAMNWW010000069.1 GCA_946566415.1 uncultured Lachnospiraceae bacterium
GTGCGGAAAGGACGCTGTGGTTGCCCTCGCCCCCGACAGGAAGCTTGGTGCCGTTCAGATGTCCTACCCCGGTCTGCAGAGCTTCCTCCGACGTACCGTGGTAAATGGACAGCCGGATATTGATCTTCGGTATTGTGATATATCCCATGACTCCGTTTCCCGCCACATTGAGTACCTTCCAGTACTCCGTGTCTTCCACATTTTCCTCCCCGTCGATTCCAAATACGTCCGTAAGGATACTGTTCTGCAAAAACGTCGCGTTATAGTTCCCGGCCGCCGCCCAGGCGTCTGTAAAATCCTCCTCGGTCATCTCGCTCACAACCGTGTCATAATCCGTGATGAGCCTCGATTGTCGGTACGTATTCCACTGATCCGCGATCGTCGGATACGCAAGAATCCCGAAGCCGACAAGAAACAGCAGCCCGAATAAAATACTGTATATCTTCCTCTTCATACTCCTGTCTACTCTCCCTGTGACTGTTCGGTTTTCTCTTCCTGAGAAACCTGTTCCTGCTGTTTTTCTTCTAACGACCCGTTTTCTGCCTTGTTCTCCGCCTCCGGCTTCTCTGCCTTCTGTTTTGCAATTTTTTTCTCTCTCCTGTACAGGATGGAGCTGAATACCGCCGTCACTCCTATTCCTACAATCACCCACAGAAGGTAGTTGGTGTGGAAGCTCATATCCGTAAGCGGCACACTCTCATCCGCTAATTCCTCCGGCACATAAGGCACGCGGTGCCCGCGCACCAGCATCCGGTGGCTGTTCACGCCGTAAGGGGTACAGGTAAGCAGTGTCACCAGATCCATCCCTTCCTCCACTGCCAACAAATCCGTCTCTTCCGGTTCCACAACATTAATCTGGTCTACCTCGTAGCAGAGCGTATCGTCCAGAATCTTAAGGAGGAAATGATCCCCTTCTTTTAGTTTATCCAGGTCGGTAAAAAGAGCCGCGCTTGGCAGTCCCCTGTGTGCGGAAATGACGGCGTGGGTATTCTCACCGCCTACGGGGAGAGAGCTCCCCTCCAGATGTCCCGCCGCCGTCTCTAACACTTCTTCGTTTGTGGTATGAAAAATCGGAAGCGCGATGTTAATCTTCGGAATCTCCACGGTTCCCATCATACCGGTTCCGGTAATATTCAGGCAGCTCATATACGCTGAGTCTTCCTTCGATTCCGCTGGTATAGCGAAGGAATCCGGAAGAATGCTGGGCAGAAGAGCCTTGTTATAACGATCAGCCGCTTCCTTTTCCGCCGCATAGTCCAATCCGCCGGATGCTTCCAGCTCCGCTACGGTCTGATCGTAATCGCTGATCAGACGTTTCTGCCTGTAATTGTTCCACTCATTGGCTATCAGCGGATACAGCAGTAGGGAGAATCCAGCTAAAAATAATAGGATAATTAAAATTTTACCTGCATTTTTTTTCATCTGGACTCTCCTTGCTGTTGTATAATATGTCTTTCTTTTTGGTATTCCGGGACAGAAATACTGCCCCGGAATGTGATATCGCTATGTGACTTTATGTTTTATTATTTTGTAGATTTTCTGCGGCTTGCGAAGAACAATGCTGCTGCAATGATCATGATCGCACATCCGCCGATTGTGAAGATCGTAGTACCGATACCACCGGTTGACGGAAGGGAAGAAAGCTTGGTATTGTAGATATTGAAACCTTCAAACTCACTATCTTCTGCTATTGTAGTATCTGTTTTTGTTACTTTAATAACTTCCGACTCATTTTCCATTGTAAAAGCTACGCCAAACTTTGCAACTATCGTATCATTCACTTTAACTGTCCAGTTAGAGAGACGATTGTCAGAACCATACTCCGGGATAATCTCAATTTTAACAATTGCTGAATTTACTGAATATCCCTCTGGCGCGCTTATTTCCTTTAAGTAATACGTGCCTGCCGCAAGACCCGTCATATGCAACTGACCATCTGTATCCGACTCTATATCGCTTCCGTTAAACCCTGTTGCAGAATTTGTATATGGTGTTTTAGCCTCTGAATCTATATAAAGACCAAACTTTGCTTCTGCCAATGGTGTCTTAACTACCTTTTCTTCTCCTTCAACTACTATCGTCTTTGTCTCTTCACCTAACTTATTGATAATATGCGTTGTATCAATACTGTTTTCCTTGCCTTCACCTGTTAATACACCGTCAATATCAAATGTATAGGTATATGTCTTGGAGTCTTTCTCTCCATCATCGCCGTCGATCATAGAGTTCTTAGAATAATTCAATTTCGCATCATTGTTATTTCCAAGTTCGTTCAGTTTCGCATTTTCATTAACTGTTGCTTTGTATTCAATGACAGCCGTCTTTCCTACATGGCCGTTTAACATATAAGAACCATTTACTACAAAATCAACTTTAATCGTCTGCCCATCTACAGTAAGGATATAATCTGTCCCTTCCGTTAAAGCGACACCACCGATCTTTACTGTTAATGTTCCTGTTGTATAGGTCAAACCATCGCTCAACTTATCAACTACATTCAACTTCGGATATTCGCCACCATAATTGGGAATGTTTTTAACTTCTACGTTATAGACAAGTGTATCTCCAATATTTGCTGTGTTATGTTTGCTGCCTTCAGTTTCCTCTAATGTCTCGTTTTTTACTGTCTTGTCAATGTCTGGTTGTTTACTCTTCTTAACCCATGCGCCTCCGGATTCTACCATTGTTACTGCGTCTGAAGAGTCAATGATAAAGTTTCCGCTCTCATTTACATAGTTAATTGAAGCCACAGCCGGATTATATACGTATGTTTCGGCTCCTTCAACAATAATCAGATACATACCAACCGCAAGACCGTCTTTTTTATATGAAGAGCCTTCTTTATCTAATGTCACTGCTGTTGGAAGCGTTTTGGACGTATTTGCGTCGTTAGCCATTTTACCGGCTGCAATATTAGCTAGTTCCGCCTCTTTTGGACTTGTAATGTCCATGATGTCCCACTCATTTGAATATCCGGTAAAATTCCCTTTTTGGGGATCATACTGCGCTATTACAATTGGGTATGCTTTTACTACAATATTTCCTGCAGTATCATCTATACCATTAACTGTAATAGTTCCTTTATCTTCGGCTGTACCTTTTGCGGGTTCTTTACCATCATCCGCCGCTGCCGTCGTCATGCAAAGTCCCATGACCATTGCCAGTGTCAATAACACTGCAAAAACTTTTTTGAATTTTTTCATAATTCTCTCTCCTTTTCTTTTAAAAATTTGAAATTTGAGTTACCCTTGCAAAACACTTTGTTTCTATTAGTGTCTTACGTCGCTTACCCTATGCGGTGCAAGGACCGCCAAAGGCTGCTTCATCTTCTAACCTCCCAGCACCTCCTTGCACTTGTTTTTATATAAGATCAACGCCGCCGCGAACATAAGCAGCATGCCGCCGATCGTATACCAATAAATTCCGATTCCGCCCGCTGAGGGCAGTTCGTATAGTTCGTTGTTGCGGATTTTCAGGTTCAAGACCATGCCTCCGCTGTCTGTGCCATCGCCCGAAATTACTTCTGCCATACCTCCTCCTGAAACAGACAGATTGAGGGTGACATTACCGTCTTCGTCTACTATAATTTCCACAGGTTCGTTTAAAACTCTGTACCCGTCCGGCGATTTGATTTCTTCAATTTTATACGACGTATTTGACCTTAGATTTTCTATTCTCAGTTGTCCCCTGCTATCCACTTCCAGCTCGGTTGTTTCGCCGTATTTTGCCGCAGGAATCACCAGGAATTTCTCTGACATCCCGTCTTTTCCATCACTCAACTGAATCGTGTCGGTTCCTCCGATACCTACTTTGTAACTTGCGTCTTGTCTCGGAATTATATCGCACTCGCCATTTTGCCATTCCTTAAATGTCCAATGCAGAGCCTGATTTACCGGTGAATCCTCCTTGTCATCCTGCATCTGAATTGTTCCTCCGCTGGCGATTGTATCCGGAAGCCCCATCCATTTTCCGGTATCAACGCTTTTCACTGCCTTATAGCCATCCGCCACATCATATATCTCAAACAGCTGGCTTTGGCCGCTTGCTCTTTCCTGCAGTTTTATGTTACCGTCGGCATCTACTCCCATAACCTTGCTTCTGTCGCTTGCCAAAGCAATCAGGAATTTCCCCGCTTCTGGCTGTCCTTCTGTCTCCGGATCGGACATCATATAACTTCCGTCTCCCTTTTTTATAAAGGAAACTGTCGTTTCTTTTTGTCCGCCGGTCGATTCATCTTGTTCGTTGGTGGTAAAGGTAAAAATCGCGCCGCTCAATGAGGTATCGCCGTCTTCATCTGTTTTCTGAATCTGAAGCCCGGAATTTGGATAAAAACCGCTGTCGTTGTGTTCTGAACGATATACGGCGCTTTCTCCGCGTTCTTCTATCTCTTCCGCCGTTGGCATTTCAATACCGTAAATGATTGTACTCGCTAAACTCTCGTTATCGCCCTCATAAGTCGGCGTGCCGTCGGAATCCCTTATATCCTCTCCTGCATTGACCTTCGTCGCCTTAAGCTTGCAAATAATTTCTTTCCCATCTGGGTCTGAGAATCGCACGGCATAGGTTCCTGGCGGTAAATCCATAAATCTATAATGACCGTCAATTCCTGCTGCATCTTCTGGTTTTTGAGCGCTTACCGGTGTTTCTGTACCATACCATGTGATTGAATCACGGCTTTGCCGGACGCTTACCTGCTGACCGGTCTGAATCACGACCGGATTCTCTGTTCCTGAATAGCAGACCGCCTCATATGATTCTTCTTCACTGACTTCTTCGGTTCCATCTTTCAATTTTAAGAGTTCAACATTTACCCCGGGGAGTAGTTTTTCATCCTCATCCTGCAATCCGTCGTGGTTATAATCCAGCCATGTCAGTCCTTCCAAAACGCGCCGGACTGTCTCCGTAGTAACATACACACTAGTTCCAGCCGAACCGGAAACAGCGTTAACTAAACGATTTGTTTCCTCACTTTCCAGATCTTCAAGACCTAAATTTAACTGCAGCTTCAAATTCACATGAAAACTTTGACCGCTCGTCAGGTTCCCGGCAGCCGCCCAAGCTACAGGAAATTCCTCCGTTCCATCAAATGCAATGCTTCCATCTGATTGAACTGTCGCTTCCGCCCAGCCATTACTGTTCCTCCAGCTTTCATCCATAATCTGATCGCTCGTCATACTTGTAGTAGCATTCTCATTCGTAGCGTAGTAGATCCTAATACCCTTTGAAACATCTTCCTGATCCAGCTTCCACTCATCTACCTCATAGGAGCCGTTATATACACTCTTATATTGATCGTCCGTCCCCAGCATCTCACCGTTCTTTGGCATGGTATCCACAACCAGTGCATCCTGCTCCAGATCAGAGAAATTGTTGAAATAGATAGTATAGTCAATAGTTCCGTCTTCTTCCACGATTGACTGACTGACTGTTTTGCCGTGAGACGCCTGCTTAGTCCGTAGGGCGGTAACCTGCTCCTCCGCCAAATTTCCCTCCTTCAGCGTCCGCTCCCGTTTATCGTCTGTTGAAGTAATATAAACTTCATTTTTCAGTGGAACAGTTACAGTGTCCCCTGACCCAGTGATGTTTTGAATCTTTACCGAATAATAGATCGGCGCCATGTCTTCTGCAATATTCATGTTGTTAATCGTCCAGGTAAGAACCTGCCTGCCTTCATCATTTGTACTTAGCGTAGGTTCCGTTTGCCGACCGCCTGTGATGTTCCCTTGCCTGCCTCCTTCGGGGGACACTTGTTGATACTCCCCACCGAAGTATGCCGAACCTGATATATACTCCATCCCCAGCGGCAATGTATCCACTATCGTTACATCGGTTTTCTGTTGCTCTTTCCCGGTTCCAGATTTCCCAAGGGTTATTTTCGGCTCCAGTTTGTAATCTACAACTCTTTGATCCTTATTCAGGCTGAATTCTTTTTTTACATCCTTTTTGACCTCGTCTCCGCTGCCCGTTTCCACCGTCTGCATAAGGGACTTCTCAATTTCCGATTTATAACCAGTGATCAGAAGAGTGTCGCCCCACTCCAGAAAATCAGAATTGTGCAGTTTCATGATACCTTTAACTTCTTGTTTCTGGACACCGCCCTCTTGTTTGTAGATTGTTGGACTATAGAAGAGACCAGGCCACCCCTCAAGACCATGAGGATTATTAATATCAGCACCATACCACGGATCCCACCCAATATTTCCACTCATATAATGCTTTACAGAAAGTAGCTCTTTAGGCACACCACTAAATTTGTCCTTGCTGTCATAAGCACGACTGATATCATCCAGACTTAATTCGCTTTCTTTAAGTATTTCTTCAGGCCAAGCACGAGACGTGGAAACCAACACGCAGGTATCTCCAATGTACTCATCGTTTTTAACTACCTCTGCTTCGTATGCCACTTGATAATAGGCTTCTATATTAGAATCTTTTACGCTGTCCCCTTTAAAACAGGTGAGGATTCCAACGCATAGATGGTCTTCTGGTATGTCGTCCAGGCTTTTATAAAACCACATCCCATCCTCATATGTTGTTTCCATCTCGTTAATGCTATTCCAGTTACTTCCATCTTTTTTTGTGGCATAATACACAAACGTATTTTCCCCTAAAATCATCCCTTTTCCGTCTAATGTTCCTTTGTTTTGCGGTTCGTTACCGAAAGTATCCCTTATATTTCCTGTCAGCTTCAGCCTTTCACCGTCAAACTTCATCAGATTGGTTCCCCAACGCATGCATCCATAGGTGTCGCCTGTCTTATAAGTAAGACCGCCGGCCAAGTCCACCTTTTCACCGGCTAAAGCATAGGCATCTCCCTGACCGTAATTTCCGTTTGGATACCGTTCGCTAGTATAGCCCGGACTCAACCACCGCTCGCCACATGCCAGGTATCCAACCCTGTTTGTCATTACTCCCGGCAAAGTTAATCCAACATTTTTTTTCACGCCCTTATTGCTGCTATCCTGTGAGTTATGCTCTGTATTTCCTACCGTCAGTTTTCCCCCTACAACGTCTATATTTGTATGGAAGACTCCCTCCCCATACGCCTTGACAATGTCATATTCCGGCGCTGTACTCGGGCTATCTTTTTTATTAAACGGTTGAATAAATACGAATTCACCGGCGGAGAAACATCCGACATTTGCTCCATACACATCCTTTGTTCCAAGACCGTTCTTTTTCGGCATCTGGTCTGGGTCTATTTCCCATTCGCTGACCGTTACAGTAATTTTATTGCCATTTTGCACAGCGCTCCAGTTTCCTCCGTTATAGCAAGCGTTTTCCCCTCCCCCGCTATTATCCGGAATCATATTTCTGCTCCACGAATAGTCGTTCACCGCACGGTCATTCTGATCTCCTGCGCCGTAGTCTCTTTGCTGGCTTCCCTCAAAGCTCCACAAAAGAGGCATATACTCGCCTGCTTCATAGGTGCTACTGTCACTATTTGCTACATACGCAGAGCCAACCTCAAGCTCAAACGTTATATCACTGCCCGCATCCGGAAGTTCTATTCCTTTCAGCCCTTTTGAAGCATTGTCATTGTAGAGCTGGAGTGCGACTCCGACTTTCACCGCTTTCCCGGCAAAGCTTCCCTCGCCATAATTTGGCGCACTGTTTTTACCAGTATTAAAATTAAACGTATCCCTATAAGAAGCTTCGCCGTCAATATAAACATTGTATTTAGGAGCCGCCGACACCGTAACCTCTCCCGCCTCAATTTCTTTCCGTTCGCTTTCTGCATTATCCTTCATGACCGCGGAAAAAGTTGGATTCAAGGTGGCTTCGTTCTTCATATCTTTTATCTTTATTGTTACAGTGCTCCCGTATGAACCTGGCACTACTTTTGCTTCAGAATGCAGAGTCACGTTGCCTGTCAACACTTGGATTTCCTTGTCGTCTATTGTTTTTTCTTCGACTTTCCCCTCTTCCAGCCAAGTCATTGCATCCAGGTCAAATTCAGCCTTCTCCTTCGATACCGGAAGAATAAACTCCAGATTTATGCAGGCATCCTGAAGCGTTTGCGTCTCATCCCTTGACGCCATATCAATATGGAATCCATACTGCACTGTGTCAAAAGTTCTTACTATAGCATTGAAACGATTCTCGTCATTCCCGGGGTCGTTATTCTCGTCGAACGGCGCGCTGCCGTCTATCATTCCTACAATTCTAAAATCTTTAACATAAGCATCTCCGTCGCCCTGTTCCCCGCCTGGTTCCTGCGTCTCTCCATCGCCATCTTCCTGCGTCTCCTCGTTTTGCACCGCATCCTGTCCGTCGGCGCTATTAGAATCCTCCTCAAGAGCAGTGGTCTGTAGGTATCCCGTGATCTGGTCGTCGTCCGTGCCGTATGTATTCTCCTCTACCGCATCGTTGCTGTCGCCCTCGATCACCTTCAGTTCGTCTGTCTCTTTATTATAGGAAGAAACGATTCCCATCCGGCTCTCTTTTGCTCCGCTGCCGTCTCCCGTATCCTTCTCAAAAAAGACCAGATCTCCGGCTTTTGGCTCGTAACCCGCCGCCTCTGTCAGGCAGGCAAGAGTGCCGTCATTTTCTTTGTTGATCTTCTTAAATTCTTCCTGCCATATTTCCGCGTCTGTCAGTTCTTCCTGGTATTGTCCTGCTCCGTCCTTCTCATCGGGGAATAGCTCCGTTTCCGTCAGACCCGCATAGTACATGCAAAAATTTGCGAATGCTGTATCCCAGTGATCTCTGTATACGTCGTCTACAAACTGTCCATAGCGGGTATAGCCTTTCTGGCTCCCGTCTTCTTCAACAGTATAATTGTTCTCGCTTTCTGTATTGCCGATCTGCATCTTGGCCACTGCCGCCAGCCTTTCTCCCCAGGCATCCGGCAGATTTATATTCTCATATTCTGCATCCCAGATATCCTGGCTTTCCACATCCGCCGTGGTGTCGGGCGCGTCCTCAGTCTCGTCCTCGGTCGTATAGCAGCTATCAGTGTGGGTATGCTCTTTTTTCTCGCAGGTAAGCTGTTTTTCATAACAGGCATCGGTGTGAGTATGCCCGTCGGATTCTTCCACCTCGCATATCTGAATCTCACGATCCTCGTAGCAGTCGTCTGTATGGGTGTGTTCTTCCGACTCTTCCAGTACGCAAACCAGAGCGCGCTCTGTCA
>CAMNWW010000070.1 GCA_946566415.1 uncultured Lachnospiraceae bacterium
ATCATGGAATACAACGATTTGATTATCTTTGGTGAGATGAATATCGAGTTCAATCGAGAAGTTTTGTTTTACCGCATTTTTGAATGCGGGCATCGAATTTTCAGGGACAAGATTTTGGGCGTCATGCAGTCCCCGGTGGGCGTAAGGCTTTCCAAGAAAAGGGGCAAGCTCCTGCCTGCGGGAAAGGTTCGGCATGATCATGATTAAATAAAGCAGCATCACAGCACAGAATAATCCAAGTAATAACCAAATAAGCATGTCTGTCCTCCATAAGTGCTATATGATGAAAGTCAGCGAATCTTTTTCTACAGAAAATTCAGCTGAACATTGCTGAAAGAGCGGTTCGCCGTCTACATGGAGCGTAAGAGCCGTCTCAGATTCAAGCCGTGCCTTTTGGCATCGGAAAATATGCACGCCCCGCAGATGAGTATGCTTCCCAAGAAATACAGTGGGAAGAATAAGAAGGGCGTAGATCTTTGGTACATCTGCGATTATGATCAAATCCAGCATTCGGTCATCCGGTCTGGCATCCGGGCAGAATTTACAGCCTCCGCCTTCGTAAGGAAGATTCATGGCGGCCGCGAAATACGTCCGCTTATAATGCACCGTCCTTTCCTCATCCAAGGCGACGGTCATTTTCTTAGGACGGCACCGGAAAAGCTCGTCAAGCGCAAAACAGACATAGGACAGCTTGCCGAGTTTTAGCCGGTTGAGAATGGGTTTCAGATTTGAGACGCTTACCTGACGGCAGATTGCGGCATCATAGCCGATTCCGGAACTTACTGCAAAACGAAGGCGTTTCTTGGGGTACGTAAGTACCCCAAGATCGATTTTCTTTCTATTTGAGGAGGTAAGGATCGTATCTAACGCCTTCATAGAATCGGAGGGAAGTCCCATTCCCCGCGCAAAATCATTGCCGGAGCCGACCGGGATATATCCCAAAGTTGTTTTGTCCGGAAAAGAGACGCCATTTACCACTTCATTTACAGTACCGTCCCCGCCCAGGATGACCAGTGTATGCGGCTCGCCGTCGGAAGTGATCTTAGAGGCGATCTGCGTCGCGTGGCGCTGAAATTTGGTGAAATGCACCTGATATGCGGTATGTTCTTTTTTCAGCCGTTTCTCGATCATTATCCAGACCTTATGCCCAAGGCCGGAGCGTGCGTTTGGGTTTACAATGAAATGGTACATGTATCAGTCCGTCTCTTTCTTGTTTTTATTCCGTCGTCTTACCCGCGGGCATCTCCCATGCATTGTGGTCTGTATGCAGGAGCATATGCGCTTTGTGCGATAACGGTTTTTCCATGAAATCATTGTACAGCTTTTGGATATCCGGATTATCGTGTGAGAACCGGAGCTTTGCATTGGAATCAAGGAAATAAAGGTTTTTGCCGCGTTCGTGTGCAAGTTCCTGACCGTCATGAATAGGCTGGCCGCCGCCTCCGACGCATCCGCCCGGACAAGCCATAACTTCTACGAAATCATAGTGGACTTCTCCATGCTCGATGGACTCGATCAGTTTACGGGTATTGCCCAGCCCGCTGACGACCGCCGCCCGTATCGTAGCGTCGCCGATCTGAACTTCAGCCTCGATCACTCCGGTTCCGAAAGCAGGGCTTCTTACTGCTTTAAAAGCATCCGGATCAGCGTTTTTTCCGGTTACCAGATAATGAGCTGTTCTCAGAGCAGCTTCCATAACGCCGCCGGTTGCGCCGAAGATCACGCCGGCGCCGGATCCTTCCCGCATCAGAGGATCGCATTCGCGGTCTTTAAGAGTAGTGGGATCAATGTGCGCGGAACGGATCATACGTGTCAGCTCGCGGGTCGTAAGGACAGCGTCGATATCATGTCCGGCATATTCGCCGTAGAACAGTTCCATGTTGCGTTCGCCCTTCTTTGCCACGCAAGGCATAACGGAGACGGTGAAAATGTCTTCCGGGCGCGCTCCGATTGATTGGGCAAAGTATGTCTTCATGACAGCTCCGAACATCTGCTGCGGTGATTTTGCAGTGGAAAGCTGCGGCACCAGATGTGGATACTGGGATTTAATAAAGCGGATCCAACCGGGGCAGCAAGAAGTAAACATCGGACGCAGCCTCAGCTCGCCTTTTGTGAATCGTTCTAGGAATTCATTGCCTTCTTCCATGATTGTAAGGTCGGCGGAGAAGGTAGTGTCAAATACATAATCTATGCCAAGACGCTTTAAAGAATCCATAATCTTTCCGATCGTGGCCTCCTCAAGAGGAATTCCAAGCGCCTCGCCCCACGCCGCGCGTACTGCAGGCGCTACTTGGGCGACAACGATTTTCTTCTTGTCAGCGATAGCATCCCATACTTCGTCGGTATCGTCACGTTCACGCAGAGCGCCGACCGGACAGTGGGTAATACACTGTCCGCACAAAGAACAGGAGACGTCAGAAATCTTTTTGTTTCCGGCAACATTAACAGTAGTACGGGAACCTGTACCGGTCACATCCCAGATATGTAGATCCTGAACTTTGTCGCAGATTTGGATACAGCGCATACATTTGATACATTTTCTGGAGTCACGGATGAGCGGAAAGGTTTTATCCCATGGGGTATCCTCGAAACGCTCTTTAAATGGAAGGTCAATATTGTTAAAATCGTTGGCAACCTTTTGAAGAGAGCAGTTCCCGCTCCGGACACAGGTCGCACATTTGCAGTCATGCTGAGAAAGAAGGAGCTGTACGTTCCGCTTTCTGGCAGCGCGTACTTTCGGACTGTTTGTGTAAACCACCATTCCTTCTTTTGCAACATTGTTGCAGGAAGTGACTAATTTGTCCATACCTTCCAGTTCCACGACACAGACACGGCATGCCGCGATCTCATTAATGCCTTTTAAGTAGCACAGCTTAGGAACGGGAATTCCGGCGCTGGCGGCAGCTTCCATAATTGTCGTACCTTCCGGTACGGAAATATTTCGGTTGTCTATTGTTATATTTACCATAATTTTTCCCGCCCTCCTTTGAAAATTCCGTAGCCGAAGTGGTCGCAGCGCAGGCATCTGCTTGCCTCCTGCTTTGCCTCAGCCTCGGTCATACAGTTCTCTACACCGTTGAAATCGCAGACGCGCTCGCATGCTTCGCGTTCGGTCATATTCACTCTTCCGCAAGGAAGTCTGTCAGCCAGACGAGCTTCAGGGATCTCTACGTCGCAGCTAATCTCATGGTGGAATCCAAGGTATTCATCAATATTGGCAGCGACAACCTTGGCAGCCGCGATTGCTTTAATTACAGATGCCGGACCGGAAGCGCAGTCTCCGCCTGCAAACACACCGGGGATGTTGTCGAAACCTCCGTATTTCTGAGTAAGGATCTTGCCGCGCTCAACAGGAACACCGGCCTCTTCAAAGTGTTGATATTCGATATCCTGCCCGATTGCTACGATGAGGGTACGGCAGGGAATCAGGACGTCCTCTTCTCCGGTCGGCCGCACGCTTGCCCGTCCGTCTTTGATCTTGCTGATCATTTGAGGCGTAACGTAAATTCCGGATACATGGCCGCTGTCGTCGGTCACGATACGGGACGGAGCCATAAGTGTCTGTACTTCGATACCTTCGGCAATGGCGCCTTCGATTTCTGCCGGAAGGGCCGTCATATCTGCTACACGCCGCCGATAGACGATGCTGACCTTCTTGGCTCCCAGACGTTTTGCGGTGCGGACAGCGTCCATGGAAACATTGCCGCCTCCGATGACCGCCACTTCCTGGCCGGCCAGATCGGGATTCTCTCCTTTTCCTACGTCGCGGAGGAACTTCACAGCGGAGAGTACTCCTTCGGCCTGCTCGCCGTCAATACCGAGCTTTTTGTCAGTGCTTGCGCCGATCGTGATAAGTACGGCGTCATATTCTTCACGGAGGCTTTGGATCGTCATATCCTGTCCGATCCGTTTGCCGAATTCTACTTTTACTCCGGTCTCAAGAATTGCGTTGATGTCGTCGTCCAGCCGGTCTTTCGGAAGCCGGTAATTCGGGATGCCGTAACGGAGCATACCGCCAAGCTTGGGCAGCATCTCAAACACTGTTACTTCATGCCCCATAAGCTGCAGATAATAAGCGGCGCTAAGGCCCCCCGGGCCTCCGCCGACGACGGCGATCTTCTTCCCTGTAGCAGGCGCGCAGGCCGGAGGCGGTACTTTACCTGCATAATCAGCCGCCATACGCTTAAGGCCGCGGATATTGATTGCGTCATCCACCATATTTCTCCGGCAGCGGGCTTCGCAAGGATGTTCGCAGATGAAGCCGCAGGTGGTCGGAAATGGATTGTCTTTCCGGATCAGACGGATTGCATCGGCATAACGCCCTTCCCCGACGAGAGCGATATAACCTGGAATGTCCACATGCGCCGGACACAAAGAGACACAAGGTACAGGCTGGCTGTACTGGCAGGTACACCTTCCCTGGCGGATATGCTCTTCATAATCTTCCCGGCAGCCGATCAGGCTTTTATAGACCATATGCGCCGCTTCGTAGCCGATCGCGCAGTCTGCGCTGTCCATGATAGCGGTCGCCAGGCTCTCCATCAAATCGAGAGTCCCCATAGTTGCTTTGCCATCCAGCACATCTGTCAGCAGCTTTTTCAGCTGCCAAAGACCGATACGGCATGGTACACATTTCCCGCAGGTCTGCGCATGGCACATTTCCAAAAATGCACGCGTCATATCCACAGGACATAATCCCGGCGGACTGGATTCAATCCGGCGTTCCAGATCCCTGTAAAGCCCTTCTACGACGACCTGGGCTTTGTTGGGAGCAAGAATTTCTAGTCTGCTCATAATTACATTTCTCCTTTTTGTATTAGATAATTTTTGGCTTATCTAATATATTGTACCTAAAAAATGAGCAGTTTTCAAGAGAAGTTAGAGCGTTTTGTTAATTGATATAAAATAGACATACTTCGTTTGCACTTTGCGGTGAAACTGTGTTAATATGAAAGGGAAGATTCTGGGAATGAAGATATAATGGATTAGAATCAGAAAGGATGTAGGAATTATGAAAGTAACAGATTTTGGAGTAACATCAAAAGGGGAAGAGACAAAACTTTATACACTGACCAATAAAAGCGGTATGGAAATCGCGGTCACCGACTATGGGGCGTCCCTGGTGCAGGTGCTTGTGCCGGACAAGGACGGGCATCCTTGCGACGTGGTGTTAGGTTATGACGAGGCGGCCGGCTATGAAGCAGGCGAAGGACTGTTCTTCGGCGCGGTGGTAGGGAGAAACGCGAACCGGATCGGAGGCGCGGTCTTTGAAATGAATGGGAAGAGATATGAACTTGCAAAAAATAATAACGGTAACAATCTGCACAGCGGACCGGATTATTTCCACCTGCGTATGTGGGAACTGAAAGAAAAGGCGGAGGACCATCTGACGTTTGCCCTCGATAGTCCGGATGGGGATCAGGGATTTCCAGGGGCGGTACATATTGAGGTGACCTACACATTGACAGAAGATAATTCCATGAAAATTTCTTACCATGCCGTACCGGAAGAAGATACGGTCCTTAATATGACAAATCATAGTTATTTTAACCTGGACGGGCACGCTTCCGGCGACGTACTGAAGCAGGAGGTCTGGATCGACGCAGATACGTTTACACGGGGGAACGAGGAGTTGGTTGCAACGGGCGAGATACTTCCTGTGGAAGGGACTCCTATGGATTTCCGTACGAAAAAGCCCTTGGGACGCGATATCAACGAGGACTATGAGGCGTTAAAATTTGGCTCGGGCTACGACCAAAATTGGTGCCTTAATAATGGCGGAAAGTTTGCAAAGGTAGCAGAGATGTCGTCACAAGAGAGCGGGATCACAATGGAGGTCTACACAGATCTTCCGGGAATGCAGCTCTATACGGCGAACTTTGTCGTCAATGAGAAGGGAAAAGACGGCATTGTCTACGATAGGCGCTGGGGCTGCTGTTTCGAGACACAGGTGTATCCGAATGCAGTGCACCATGACAATTTCCCGAGCGCCGTCTGTAAAAAGGGCGAAACCTATGAGACAGTGACGATGTATAAGTTTATATAAAAACAGTGGAGGGGCGTTATCCTTAAGATAGCGCCCCGGAACTTGGCTTATACCTTAAGACAATCCATCTATAAAATCTTTTTACAGCATCTCGATAAACGCGGCGATTCTTGTCCCAATCTGTCCGCTGTCTGTCGTAGAATAATCGGTTTCCAGTTTCATGTATGGAACGCCTTCCTCTTCGCACATATCCTTCATCAATGCAGATTCCACATTGAATGTATGGCAAGCCTGCAGAACCATCTCAATGACACCGTCGACTTTGTACTTTTTGATCATTTCCTTAGTGTTCTCGATACGTCCGTCATTTCGGGTCATAACTGAACAGTGAATTTCTAAATAACGATCTGAGATTGCACGAAGAATATTTTCAGCATTTTCATCCACAAGCATCTTGTTGGTACGCTCCCCGCCGCAGTCGTCCAGGCATACAATGACGCCGCCGCTGTTTTCGATGGTCATACCCACTTTCTGAATGACTCCTGTGGACGGACATCCTGTGAGAAGAATTCTCTTCGCCTTCTCGGACACTGGGCGCGCCCCGTTTTCATAGGCTTCTTTTACAGCGTCAACTTTTGCACTGTAGGTCTTAAGCTGTTCCTTTGCCCCAAAGTTAAACAATCCCTGTGCTAAAGTTGACATCGTTTCCGTCGCTTTCATTGCCGGCGGCACCATGCCCTGTAATTCATACAGTTCCAACTGCTTTTTTCTCAGTTCATTACGGATGTGGGCGGCTTCCCTTAATTTCTCATCGGTAATCTCTATGTCAAACGTCTTCTCCAGCTTTTCCTTAAAAAGCTTCACTTCTTCATACCACATATCTTTTACATAGGGGCGATCCTGACCCTGAGGAAGCTGAAGAACATAGGTTTCTTTGATATTGTTTAAGAGTTCAAACATTTTTTTCTTTCCGTCGCAGGTGGTTTCTCCTACGATCAAGTCAGAAAAATAAGTGTAAGGACATTTGTCCGTATAAGCAAAACCATATGTTGATTTGATTAACGGGCACAGGTTCTTGGGAAGCACTTTTTCAGCGTCGGCAATCGGCTCATTGCTGGTTCCGCACAATCCTACCGCCGCGGCACCGGCCGCGTCGATTAATTCTAACGGCGTATATGAGCAAAGGAATCCTACCAGATGCCCGCCGTTCTCAACGAACTCCTTAACGTGCATAAATCCCTGCTTTCTCGTCTCTACAAACTCGTCAAATGTCTTAGGTAATTCAAGATTTTTCATTTCTTATCCTCCTGTAAAATTGTGGTATTGTAAAGTATTACAATCCTATTTTTCTTAAAAACCCCATATTTTCAGGGGATTTTTAGCTTTTTACAAATAAAAAAGCAATGACCCCCTATTTTCGTGTATAATGTAAGTCCCACACTCAACAAAATACGAAAGGTAGATCATTGCTTTATGGATAACATTATACTATATTTACTTAAAATCATTCAAGAACAATATCAGCAAATTTGCTGGCTCATTCTTTTTATTTGCAGATACATCCCTCTTAAGCAGTGGGCCCATGATGAACTCCACAGCCCTAAATATCAAAAGTTCCTCACGGATAAACTCCCTGTCATCAAACCATTCTTCAAACAGGACTGGCAGCTCTGGAACGAATACTACCTCCTCCGCTACGGCAAAGCCGTAAAACCAGTCAAACCTCAGAAAGGCAAACCACGTAACGTTCCGACTGATACCATCTGCCCTCTCTGCGGCGCCCCTCATGACTACATCTATGACAACTCCGGCGGCCGCGGACAGTTTAAGTGTAAGATCTGCGGGCAAACCTTTGTCAACGGTGAAAAAGTAACATCCCCGTTAAAACTACAGTGCCCTTATTGCGGGCATGCCCTAAAGCCTGTCAAAGACCGGAAACATTTCCGGATCCATAAGTGCGTCAACGACAGCTGTCCTTACTACCGGCGGAACCTCAGAAAGCTTCCCAAAGGACTCCCGCAATCCGAATACTGGAAATATAAACTGCGTTATCTTTACCGTGAGTTTTCCGTAAACTTTTTTGATATGGAACTGAACCAGCTCCCACGGTGGGCAACCTCCTTCAGATATAAGAAAAACAACGCCTATATCATGGGGCTGTGCCTTACCTACCGGGTAAACTTAAAGCTCTCTCTGCGGCAGACCGTACAGGCCCTGAAAGAGATCCATGGTATTGACATTTCACATACCATGGTCAACAACTATGCCAAAACAGCCGCTGTCATCATCCGTCCCTTTGTAGATTCCTATGACTACAACCCTTCCAACGAACTTGCTGCTGATGAAACCTACATCAAAATCAAAGGTGTTAAAGCGTATGTCTGGCTCATTATGGATAAAGTGACACGCTCCATCCTCGGCTATCAGGTATCGACTTCAAGAGATGTCGGCCCCTGTATCCTTACCATGCGCATGGCATTTGATAAATTTAAGGAATTCCCTGGCAGAGCCCTGAAATTCATTGCTGACGGATACAGTGCGTACCCGCTTGCCGCCCAGCAGTTCAAGATTGAAAAAGACTGGGACGTATTCATCACGCAGGTGATCGGCCTTACCAATGACGACGAAGTATCCAGAAAATTTCGGCCATTCAAACAGCTGATCGAACGCCTGAACCGTACATTCAAGGAAACTTATCGTGTCACTTGCGGTTACGGTACGGATGAGGGTGCAATACACAGCGTTTCTCTCTGGGTCGCCTACTATAACTTCCTGCGTCCTCATGAGAAATCCGACGGCAGGGAACCGCTGAATAAAGTGGAACTGCTGGAAGGTACCGGGAATATGCCCGGTAAATGGCAGCTTCTGATCTATCTGGGCCAACAGGAGATCTTAAAGCAGCAACAGGGCGAAGCCCCTATCTGTTCTTAGATTCCGAGCCAGAGGGAATTACCCAGCCATCCCGAAGGGACATGCCCTTGATGGCACGCCAAAACAATGCTACAATGCTGTGAATCAGACGGAGAAACTGGTATCTGTTCTTGAGTTCTTCGCCGTCGGTAAGACGTTCAGAGCATTGTTTTGGTGTGCCGTCAAGGGTGGCGGACACTGCCAAAATCTATCGTATCTACAATTATCAA
>CAMNWW010000071.1 GCA_946566415.1 uncultured Lachnospiraceae bacterium
AAGGATATTATCATCAATATACTTTTTGTTTTCTTCTTCAGACGCAAAATTCGTACAAGTGTACTCTGTAGTCATCCCTTCTTTAAAATGGATCTCCAGATTCTCATACTGCAGCTCATTCAGATAAACGCTGCTCACAAACAGCGTGCCCTCCGTCCCTTCCAGCATAGGAGACGTGAATACCTCGCCCACCGGAATATTAACGTCCGCGACACAGTTCTCAAATATCGTTTCTTTTTCTGCGTCCTCAAGACCGTACAGTTTCACCCTGAGATCTGTCTTATTTCCATCTCTTCCAAGGATATGCACAAACTCACCCTTATCCAAGGCATCGATCAAAATCTGTTGCACTTCCTCATACCGCTTTGCGTCCAGGGTATTAATACGGATTATTTCCTGGAAGATCTCCGGATAGCAAGGACCTATTTCCGGCACAGGCCAAGAAATAATCGTAAAGCTCCGCTCTTCGCCCTTAATATATTCATTCGTAAGCTGTCCCGCCCTGGAATTCAGATTCAGGAGGAGCTTTTCCTGCTCCTTAGTCAAATGTATGGCTTCCGGTTTAGAAACCGGGACGAACGGTTTCTCTCCGAACACTTCCATCACTGCCGGACCCGCAAATCTCCCTGCCTGCTCTCTATTTTGCTCAAAGACCGTCCGCATAACTTCGAGCTTTCTCTCTACAAACTGTTTGTCCAGAATCAGCCCCAGATCATCCTTATGGTCATAATCATACTGTTTATTTACCTGCGCGCCGTAAAAGCCGTTCTTCCCCTGTCTGCTGCGTGTTATAACACTTGCCGCAGCCCTGTATATGGTCGGACGCAGACCCATCTTTTCAAAATTATCTATCGCCTTTTTCAGTACTCTTTCAAATCCAAGCACATATCGGATATTGACCACTGATTTCTTGGATAAGTCTTTTCCTGCATTGATAAAACCAATGCGGAATCCTTCTGTATAAGTGTCCGCCATCTTGTCGATCACCTGCTGGGGAAGCGACTCCAAATATTCTGCGGTCTTCTTCTCATTTTCACTTATATATTCCCCAAACCGATAAAGATATCTCAGATCCCCGGTCTTACTCTCCATGATCTTCTTCACCGCAAAATCACACGCGTCCGGATCCACCTGTTCTCGAATACGATCTGCCGCAAGCACGTCGCAATAATCGCTTGCATACCAATAGAAAACCTCTTTCAAACTGTCAAGCGTTGGTATTCCTTCTTCAAATTTATTATAGATCTCTATAAACAGTTCGTTGCCGACCAACACATATTCGTCGCGCTCTTCATAAACATAAGCGATATCTCCTCTAAGTTCCGCGTATAATGCACTTAAAAAAGCACCCAGCTTTTCCCCGAGTACCTTTACCGCATATGCCGGATTCGCATATGATGATCCATAATTCTGCGGCAGTACATCGTAGTACAGCATCTGCATTTCCGCTTCAAGCTTCTCAAGCGGCATTCTTTCCCGGATCATCGTATGATAACTGTCCCTGACGTCATGGATCCTAAGCAGAAAATAAGCAACATGCTGAAAATATGAACGGTAAGGCTCCTGTACCGTCTCCTCAGAGGTAATCTTCATAATTCGCTCAAGCGCTAAATAATATCTTTCTTCCACTATACAATCCCCCTTATAAATACTGCGATCAGACAAAGCAGCACCACGCTATTGATGCCGATCCCTATTTTACAAGTTCTGTAATTTTTCTCCCTCTCACGAAACCCCCTGGCGCCTGTCACAATACCGACCACTGTTAAAATCATTGCAAAAATTCCTGCACTGCCGATAATTGCCGCCGACTGTCCCTTACTTCTATACGCCAGCACGATCAATATACTTAATACAGCGACCACAATTACCGCCGTCATACATGACAAAATTCCTTTCCTTGAATGCTTCTGCTTTGCCTGTCCATATCTCCGGTTTCCACGTTTCTTTCTTTCTTTGTCCTTATCTCTTTCTCTTTCGCGAGCCAGCTCTTTTTCTCGCCTGATCCGCATCATGCCATCTCCTCACCGTATTGCAGACTGCAAATAAAATATATCCTGCCACACCGCCCAGTGTATTTAAAAGCAGGTCGTCCACATCAAAACTTCCCACTCTTGTGATAAATTGGAACGACTCTACAAGAAAGCTAAGCCCGAAGCTGTAGAACAATGTCAAAAAAAAGCTTCGATACCGACTTGCCATGGGCATAAAAAAGCCGAACGGCACAAAAATCAAGACATTTCCAAATAGATTAGCATATGACACCCATCCGAGCTGTTCCCGATATGTCCAAAATCGTTCTATCTCCTGAAAAAGGACCAGATTATAGCGATACTCGTTTAGTTCACCTGCCCGCCCATACCAGTCGGAAAAGATTAAAAAATACAGTAAAAAAGCAATATATAAAACAAACAAAATCTTTCCCAACACTCGAAATCTTTTCCTATTTTTTGCTTTCAAACCCAAAATCCTTCCTAAAATGTCAGTCCCTTTTTGGCTCTGAACAGATTCGCCCCACTGATCAGAAGGATGACTCCGCTTGTCACTCCGGCTATAATCATAATGATTCCAATCGCAAGATTGGCCGCGCCTGCATTCCCCATTATTTTATATGCTCTTTCCGTCACTAAAACGCCTCCTTTCCTATTATCCCGTAAGGTTTTCCTATTTATAACTCATTGCAAAACATCGGTTAAGCTCCGTACTGCTCATAATACGTGTCAATTGCCGCCTTTATTGTATCGTCAATCACAACTTCCTTGCTTCCGGGTCTGTTGTATAGGTATTCGACCACTTCTTTCATTGTCACAATAGCCGCGGTCTCCATATGGTATAATTCTCTTATCTCATCCAACGCAGACTGCCTGCCGCTTTTTCCAACTTCCATACGGTTCAGCGAGACAATCAGCCCTTTGATCTCTACATCCGCCTGCGCTTTGATGATCGGATATGTCTCCTCAATAGATTTTCCTGACGTTGTCACATCCTCGATAATGACTACTCTATCTCCATCTTTCAGGCGGCTCCCTAGTAGAATTCCCGTATCCCCATGGTCCTTGATCTCCTTACGGTTGGAGCAGTAACGGACATCCTTCCCATACAGTCTGCTGATTGCCATCGTTGTCGCTACAGCAAGCGGAATTCCTTTGTACGCCGGTCCGAACAATACGTCAAAATCCAATCCATACTTGTCATAAATCGCTTTCGCATAGTACTCTCCCAGACGCTCAAGCTGTGTACCGGTCACATAAGCCCCTGCATTCATAAAGAACGGGGATTTTCTTCCGCTCTTTAAAGTAAATTCGCCAAACTTTAACACTTGGCTCTCCACCATAAATTCGATAAATTCCTGCTTATATTGTTCCATAAACCTACTCCTCCTAGTATCTTCTCTCATACTATCATAAAACCAGCTTTCTTTCAATTAATTTTCATTTTTCAATCAATACCTTTTCTGTTGGAACAAAGAAAATCCGCCGGTCATAAGGCCGGCGGATTTCTCGTTTCTATCGTTATCTAAAAGGAATGAGAGTAAAGTGTAGCAATCGGGTTTCCCCGATTGCTCAACTTTATGAGGGGGGAGATAGTTGTGTTACCAACTATCTGAATACTAGTATATCCATAAATTGTGTCCAAAGTATGTTCAGAAAATAAAAGAAATCGAAATTTTCTAAAAAAGGTTTTAAGAAAGTCAAAACAGGAGGGGAAAACCTTAAGTCTCCTCTCCTGTCCGTATCTGCCTCTTTAAGTAAGACTATATCAGATAGTTCATCATCATGCCGACAGCATAATAATTGCTCATGTTATAAGCTCCGCTCCTTGAGTACATACCAAACACATTGTATGGATTCGTTGCCGAATTCGAGGTTGCATTTGCTATGTCACCGTTAAGCAGTGAGCTGGAACTTATATTCATCCCGGCAGACGCTTTTGAATAGGCTTTCTCTGCGATTCCGCTGACGCCTGAAACCAGGCTCTTTGTCAGGGAAGGGTCTTTTTCCATGTTCTCTGCAAAAACGCTCTTATCAAAGCTCAATGTAGCGTCTTTGTTCACGGTAATACCAAGTTTTGCCAACGACTTCTCAGATCCCAGACCTGAAACCAGATTACGAAGCTGTCTGTCTACGCCGGTTCCTCTGTCATAATTGTCATTGAGCAGTTTCAATGACGAATTGTATGACTTCACCAGATCATTCACAGCAGACGCTGCCTTATCCGTATCCACATCAGCCTTAATCGTCGTCTTTCCGACGCCTTTAAGCTTCACGCCGATTCTGGTGTAATCCAAAGAAACATCATTGGTATAAGACTCATGGTTCGTCGTCTCGCCGTTCTTAGTCACTGAATACTTCGCATTCACTGCTTCTGTCTTGACATTCTCAGCTCCTGCCGCTGCGCCGAGCTGTCCGCTTACTTCAAAAGTATTGGACGCTCCGGTAGTCTTTCCTTCGATCTGTAAAGACGCGACACCGTCTTTTTGCACCACGCTGGCCTTCACATCAGAATCACTCTTGTTGATCTGCTCCGCCGCTTCTTTGAGCATCTGGGCATTCGACTTTGCGATACCCTTGCTGTCCACAGCGCTTACCTTCACATCTACAGAACCGTTAACGCCTTTTACTGTGAAATCCATATCTGTGTCCGCCTTCGCCGAAGCTTTCACTCCGTCGCTGACATTCACCTGTGCCTGCGCGACCTGCTGGACTTCCAGCTCTACCGCCTGTTTATTCCTAACAGGAAGCTTCGCGTCGGCAGTCGCTATGGATGTATCTGAACTAGTAACACCCAGCTGATTCATGACACCGCTTTGATTAGAGCCTTTCAGCTTATTCGCCGCGTTCATCAGTTCTGACATGCTGCTGTTGTAAGATTTCACAAAACCAAGGCTTGACTCCATTGACGTCTTTCTTGACGTAACAGACGATGTAGACGATATTCCTGAAATAGCCTGCGTATATCTGGTATTTCTGGAAAGAGCCTGGGCCAAACGCATATTGTTAATAGACGCCTGATAATTGTAATATCCCATACCGTTATTAATTCCGCCGATTGCCATATTCTCCTCTCCTTTCTATTAGTCTACCCCTTATCGGACGGGCCAGAACGTCCGCCCCTAAAGGTATATCTATATATCGACATCTAACTTGCAAATGATAAGAGCGCCGGGATTTCCTCCCGTCATTTTCTATTTTCTGTCCAAACTTCTAAGTTTAAAGCGAGATACCAAAGATTTAAGGAGCTGGGACTGACCCGCAAGCTCTTCACTTGCCGCAGCGCTCTCTTCTGCCGTAGCCGAATTAGTCTGTACTACGCTGGAAATCTGATCCATACCGGTCGTTACCTGAGAAATCGCCTCCGCTTGGTTATCCGTCGCACTGGATATCTTATCTACATATGTAACAGCGCTCTTTGTACTTTCCACAGTCTCCATGATTGCCTCTGCAGTTCTTCCGGCAATATTTGTTCCGCTTTCTACCGCCTGGATTGTGCCCTCAATGAGAACCGTAGTATTACTTGCCGCCTCCGCGCTCTTGGATGCCAGGCTCCGAACCTCGTCAGCCACAACAGCAAAGCCTTTTCCTGCTTCTCCTGCACGCGCCGCTTCAACCGCAGCGTTAAGCGCCAGAATATTGGTCTGGAACGCAATATCCTCAATCGTCTTAATAATCTTTCCGATGTCTCCTGACTTCTGGCTGATCTCATCCATCGCCGCGATCATATCCTGCATCTGTTCATTCGATATAGACAGCTTCTCCTGCGCTTCCATCACCTTGCCGCTTGCTTCTCTTGCATTCTGCGCTGTGTTGCTTACTTCTCTTGAAACTTCATTAACCGTCGCGGCTAACTCCTCAACTGAGCTTGCCTGTTCCGTTGCGCCCTGAGACAACGCCTGTGCTCCTGAAGATACCTGGTCGGCTCCGCTTGCCACCTGGTCGGACGCGTCGTTGATCTGTCTCATGGTATCGCTCAAATTACGGTTCATCATACGAATAGACTCAAGGAGCGGCATGAAGTCGCCCTTGTAAGCTTCCTGGTTTGCATGGAGATCAAAATTCCCTTTTGCCATTTCCTCCAAAAGGTAAGTCAAGTCTTCTACAACAGCTTTCAGCACCTGACAGGTTGAATCCACGTTTGTTACCAGAACCCCAAACTCATCTTTAGATTCATAAGAAAGCTGCTGGGACATATCTCCCTCGGCAAGTCCCTGCATTGCTTCTTCTATCTGATATACCGGTTTTACGATCATCTTCGTTACACGTATGCAAATAACTATCGCAAATACGATCGCGGCCACCATCAGGACAATCTGAACGATAAGGCTGATATTCGTTGTCCTTGTGCTCTCTTCCATAGTCTGGGTGCGGATTTCTTTCGTCTGCTCGCCTAATGGTTTTGCCAATTCCACTACGTTCGCCAAAGCCGGAGTACATTGACTGATCGTCATGCTGCGGGCCTCTTCCGCATCGCCGGCGTCCAGCCGCGCAAGTATTTTATCTGCAATAGTGAACCAGTCTTCTACTGCCGATTCGTACTCAGCTACCGCACTCTGGTCTATGATATCCAGTTCCTTTATTGTTGTAAAATTATTGCGGATATTCACAATATTTTCATCGATTTTCTGCTTCGTCGCCGCATCTGACTTACCGTTGATTACCATATCTCTTACATATCTGCCGACAATATTCGTATAGATACGGTTCTCCTTCACGGCATCGTCTACCGCGACCGCTGTTTCCATAAAGTTATCCAGATTCGCGTTTGCTTTTCTAAGCTGTACAATCGCATAAATTGATAGAATACACGTAAATGCCAACACCACTCCAAAAGATACTAAAAGTTTACTCCTGATTTTCAAATTCTTCAACACTTCCATCTCCTTCTGTCTCTAAAATTTCTGCATTTGATGCTGATTCCGAAAATGCTTCTTTCGGCGGTTCCCCTTCGTCTAACCCATCTTCAAGGGGTGTCTTTTTGAATTTTTCTTTCAAATCTAAAAATCTAACGCTAATTCGGAGCCATGCCTGTCTCCACTTTCTCAGCCAGATCTGCTTCAAAAAACGAAGCCCTCTGATCATCCAGCAAAGCAATAATAAAAAATGATATTTTTCCAGTACCGGAAAGAACTGCTGCATATATTCCCGAGGCGGAAACGCCCACTCCCGTTTTTTCGCCGCCCATTCTTCCTCCCGGTTTCGCAGATAAAAATCCAGTCTCACCTTCTCTTCAGGCAAAAGTGTTTTGTCAAGCCGTGTATTTTCCTGCCGCCGAAGAAGGATAAATTCTTCCAGTTCCAATGCAAGTCCGTACTCCTGACGAACGCCCTCCCCAAACCATAACTCAGAAAGCACATTCAGCTGCTCGGCAAACTCCTGCCACTTAAGTTTCGCCAAAATATCTTTTACTTCTTTTTGACGGAATTTTTCGTTCAGCGCCTCCTTGTACTGCCGGAAATCCATAACCTCCCGAACCTTAAGCGCTCCCGCCAAATATTGCTCGACCATTTTCCCGATGCGGTATAAATATTCTTCTTCTCCCGACAACGTATGTATAAACTTATAATCTCCTATATGCCGGTACTTCTTGATAGGTGTTAAAAACCACTGTCTAAAGTTCTTATTTTTCACAGGCAGTTCGCTGTAAAATACAATCCGTATTCCCGGTACTCTCTCATATAGAATCCCGTTCCCGATTCTGTCTTCCTTCTGCTCATAATCCATTTCCCGCATCAGCCTATGGATCTGGGGCAGATTTTTATTCTCCACGAGAATCTCTATTTGTCCGATATATGCCATCTCCGGCTTAGGATACCGCTTTTCTATTGTCGTATCTGATAGAAAAAGCGCGTCGATACCATGCTTTTCCAACTGCCACATGATAACCTCTTCTGCATTCTTATATTCCCCTCGCAGAAGAAGAACCCGCCGGTAGCTCTGATAAAACTGTGTCTCACATTCTTCTGATATAACTTTCTCTATTCCCAGAATCCCGAGATAGACGATATTAATTATATTCTGATAATCGGAAATCTTTAAAATCTTCTCCCAATTTATATGTCTTCGTAATAACTGGACCGGTTTCTGATTAATTATGGATGCCAGCAGCATTAGCATATATCTAATCTCATAATTAATAGCCGTCCCTCCCTCCAGTGAATTCAAATCATACCTTTAATAATTTATCGGATATTTCACAGAAAAATTAACATTTTTCTGCTTTTTTCTTTCCGATTTTTTCAAGTACTTTTCTTTCCTCAAAAATATCCGTCGCCTTCAAATTATAAATCGCGTTCTTCTCATCCGCCACAAGATTCCCTGCGACCAGGGTCATACACCGTCTCCTCATGATTGTAACCAGTTCTCTTGCGTGGCTTGCCACCAGGACCGTCATCCCGCGATAGTTCACCTCTGCGAGAAGCTGCATCAAATCCCATGCGGAATCCCCATCCAGATTCGCCGTCGGCTCATCCGCGATCAAAATCTCCGGGCGGACGGAAAGAGCTCTGGCAAGAAGTACTCTCGCCTTTTCTCCACCTGACAGTTCGTTCGGAAACGCCTGGAATTTCCCTACCAGTCCTACCAGCCCAAGACTTCCCATAATCGTTTTTTTCATCTTATCGTCCATCTTCCCGGTAGCCAGTATCGCAAACATAATATTATCGTAAACTGTACGGTCTTTCAGCAGTCCCACTTCCGGCGACATGACGCCCAGCCTTCTCCTATGGGCGGGAATCCGCCTTCTTTTCATGATATCTACCCGATGCCCGGCAACTGTAATCCTGCCTGAGGTCACTTCTTCTTGTTTCATGATGAGGTTAAGCAGCGTACTTTTTCCCGCGCCGCTTTTCCCTGTAATGAAAACAAATTCCCCTTTATCAATCTGAAAGGACACATCATCTAATGCGACTTCGTCCTTAAATTTCTTTGTCACGTGATCAAAAATAATCTGTGCCATATACTCCTCGCCTTATTTTTTCTTCACATTTGCCGAAATATATTATATATTATACCTTATAAAATACTACACTTTATAAAACGCATCGCCGTTTAGGCGATTAGGGTCATGCGTCCCGAATGCACTTGCATGAGGGGATGCCTTATTACACTGTAAAGTAT
>CAMNWW010000072.1 GCA_946566415.1 uncultured Lachnospiraceae bacterium
AGCGAGGTGGAAGTTGTGCGTACAAGAATCACACTGGAATGTACAGAATGCAAGCAGCGTAACTACAACATGACGAAGGATAAGAAGACTCATCCTGAGCGCATGGAGACAAAGAAATACTGTAGATTCTGCAAATCACACACTGTGCACAAGGAGACGAAGTAACAGCTTAAGGGAAAGGGGAATGTTATGGGAGAATCTAAGGAAAAAACCCGTGAGAAGTCCTTTTTTAAAGGAGTGAAACAGGAGTTTAAGAAGATTATCTGGCCTGACAGGACCACCCTTGCCAGACAGACAACGGCAGTCGTATCCGTTTCCGTATTTTTGGGGCTGATTATCACAGTCGTCGATATTCTTGTGAAATACGGAATTGATTTATTGGTTAAGTAAAATGCTGATAAATGAAGATGCAGGAAAGGTGAGTTTATGGCAGAAGCAAAATGGTATGTGGTGCATACCTATTCCGGATATGAGAATAAGGTAAAAGCCAACATCGACAAGACGATAGAGAACCGTCACCTCGAAGAAGAGATTCTGGAAGTCCGGGTGCCGATGCAGGAAGTCGTGGAATTAAAGAACGGAGTCCAGAAGGCGTCGCAGAAGAAGATGTTTCCGGGTTATGTCTTGATCCATATGATCATGAACGACGATACCTGGTATGTCGTGAGGAATACCAGAGGAGTGACTGGGTTCGTAGGACCGGGATCTAAGCCGGTGCCGCTTACAGATGAAGAGATGGCGCCGCTCGGCATCAAGAGGGAGAATATTGTCGTTGACTTTGCGGACGGCGACGTTGTGACAGTCGTTGCCGGAGCATGGGAAGGAACCGTTGGCGTTGTACAGTCCATTAACATGCAGAAGCAGAGCCTGACGATCAATGTTGAGCTATTCGGCCGCGAAACGCCGGTAGAAATCAGTTTCGCAGAAGTCAAAAAAATGTAACTTTATGCAGAAGCATAACGAACACGTGGGAGGGAAATCCCCGCAAATACCACAAGGAGGTACTTTAAAATGGCAAAAAAAGTTTCAGGTTATATCAAATTACAGATTCCAGCCGGGAAAGCGACTCCGGCTCCACCGGTAGGACCGGCGCTTGGACAGCATGGTGTAAATATCGTAGAATTTACAAAACAGTTCAATGCAAGGACAGCCGACCAGGGAGATTTAGTAATTCCTGTTGTTATCACTGTTTACAGCGACAGAAGCTTTAGCTTCATCACGAAGACGCCGCCGGCTGCAGTACTCATCAAGAAAGCCTGCAATATCAAGTCAGGCTCAGGCGCGCCGAACAAGACGAAAGTTGCTAAGATCACAAAGGCTCAGGTGAAAGAGATCGCGGAGCTGAAGATGCCGGACCTGAACGCTGCAAGCATTGAGGCGGCTATGAGTATGATCGAAGGAACATGCCGCAGTATGGGCGTAACGGTTGTAGAAGCTTAGGGCGATATTTGAAAACTGTAAATAATACGTGGGAGGGAGATCCCGTAATTACCACTAGGAGGTATTTAACATGAAAAGAGGAAAGAAATATATAGAGGCTGCAAAGCAGGTAGACAGAATGACTCTTTACGACAAGGCAGAAGCTATCGCGCTGGTAAAGAAATGTGCGACTGCTAAGTTTGACGAGACGATCGAAGCGCATATCAGAACAGGCTGTGACGGACGCCATGCTGATCAGCAGATACGTGGCGCTGTTGTTCTGCCGCATGGAACAGGCAAAAAGGTTCGCATTCTTGTGTTTGCCAAGGATGCAAAAGCAGATGAGGCGAAGGCGGCAGGAGCAGATTTTGTCGGGGGAGAAGAATTGATCCCGAAGATTCAGAATGAGAACTGGTTTGAATACGACGTCGTAGTTGCAACGCCGGACATGATGGGTGTCGTAGGCCGTTTGGGACGTGTCCTTGGACCGAAAGGCTTAATGCCGAACCCGAAGGCCGGAACGGTAACGATGGACGTGACAAAAGCGATTAACGAGATTAAGGCTGGTAAAATCGAGTACAGACTGGACAGAAACAATATCATCCATGTGCCATTAGGAAAGGCTTCATTCACAGAAGAACAGTTAGCGGACAACTTCCAGACGCTTATTGACGCAATTAATAAAGCAAGACCGGCAGCTTTGAAGGGTCAGTTCCTCAGGAGCGTTACCCTGACTTCTACAATGGGGCCGGGCGTAAAAATGAATCCAATGAAGCTTGCATAGTTAAGATAGAATTTATTGCGGAAAAATAAAGAAATCAACTTGACACATTTGCAAAAACATGATAAGGTTACACAGTAACTGCCAAAGACAGTAGGTGCCGCAAGGCATAAGGATGAAAACGCCTACCGAGGAAGAACGAATTCGTGATAAGTTGAATTTAGGAATCTCCCTGTCTTTCGGACAGGGAGATTTTTTTCCGGGCAGCTCATAAATCATATAAGGAGGTGCACCATTCGTGGCAAAAGTTGAATTAAAACAACCAATTGTTCAGGCGATCGTAGATGACATCACCGGCGCACAGGCAATTGTACTGGTCGACTACCGCGGACTGACTGTGGCGGAGGATACAGAACTCCGTAAGCAGCTACGGGAGGCTGGTATTATCTATAAGGTCTGCAAGAACACAATGATGAAGAGAGCTTTTGAAGGGACGGATTTTGCCCAGCTTGATGAATATCTGGAAGGTCCGAGCGCGATCGCTGTATCTAAAGACGACGCGACGGCTCCGGCAAGGATTATCTGCAAGTTTGCAAAAACAGCCCAGGCTCTTGAAGTTAAGGCGGGAGTGGTTGAAGGCACGGTATACGATGCCAACGGAGTCGCTGAACTGTCCAAGATTCCGGGAAGGGAAGAACTTCTTTCCAAACTGCTTGGAAGCTTACAGTCACCGATCACCAATCTTGCCCGCGTCCTGAACCAGATCGCAGAGCAGGGAGGAACCCCGGCAGAAGCTTCTGCAGAGGAAACGCCGGCGGCGCAGGAAGCTCCTGCATCAGAAGAGTAACAGGAAGCGGCAGGAGAATTGGCGATATTATTTATGCAGCACAATAAAACAAATGGAGGAAAATAAAATGGCAAAGCTGACGACAGCAGAATTTATTGAAGCAATCAAAGAATTATCTGTATTGGAATTGAACGAACTGGTAAAAGCGTGTGAAGAAGAATTTGGCGTATCTGCGGCGGCAGGCGTTGTAGTAGCAGCGGCAGGCGGAGAAGCGGCAGCGGCAGAAGAAGAGAAGGATGAATTTGATGTAGAATTGGTGGCAGCAGGCGCATCCAAAGTTAAGGTTATCAAGGTTGTGCGTGAGATCACAGGCTTGGGACTGAAGGAAGCAAAGGCTGTTGTAGACGAAGCGCCGAAGGTAGTGAAGTCTGGCGTTTCTAAGGCGGAAGCAGAAGAGATCAAGGCAAAACTTGAGGCGGAAGGCGCTGAAGTTAACGTGAAATAGTTTTTGCATATCGCACTATCTCACAAAAGATAAGAGGTGTCCTGTGGAAACATCACAGGCGCCTCTTTTTCAGTCTTGACAAGCTGAAAGGTATTGTGATATAGTAAAAAATGCACTATTGTGGAAACTTATACCTTATAAAATGGCAGAGTGTCCATGAAGGGCCGACGTAAGGTACATTTTTGCGACATGATTTGTCAAATGTGTATCTTGGAGCAGATGAAAATAATCTGAAAACTATTAATATAAGGAGTGGAGCGTCAATGGAGAAAAACAGAATTCGTCCTATCACAAGCGGGAAGAGCATGCGTATGAGCTATTCCAGACAAAAAGAAGTACTCCAAATGCCGAATCTGATCGAAGTTCAGAAGGATTCTTATCAATGGTTCCTGGATGAAGGGCTAAATGAAGTGTTTGATGACATTTCGCCGATTACTGATTACAGTGGTCACCTGAGTCTGGAATTTGTGGACTTTTCATTATGTGAAGACGAGGTGAAGTACTCGATCGAGGAATGCAAGGAACGTGATGCGACCTATGCAGCGCCGTTAAAGGTGAAGGTAAGGCTTTTTAATAAAGAGACGGACGAAATCAATGAGCATGAGATATTTATGGGCGATCTGCCGTTGATGACGAAGACGGGAACATTCGTTATCAACGGGGCGGAGCGTGTTATTGTCAGCCAGTTAGTACGTTCGCCGGGTATTTACTATGCGGTTGCACACGATAAGCTTGGCAAGGAGCTGTACTCGTCGACCGTGATACCGAACCGAGGCGCATGGCTGGAATATGAGACGGACTCCAATGACGTTTTTTATGTACGGGTAGACAGAACTAGAAAAGTACCGATTACGGTGCTGGTCCGGGCGCTTGGGATTGGGACAAATGCCGAGATTTTGGACTTGTTTGGTGAAGAGCCGAAGATTTTGGCGAGTTTTACCAAGGATACGGCGGAAAACTACCAGGAAGGACTTCTCGAGTTATATAAGAAAATCCGCCCGGGAGAGCCTCTTGCGGTGGACAGCGCCGAAAGCCTTATCAACAGTATGTTCTTTGATCCAAGGCGTTATGATCTTGCAAAGGTGGGGCGCTATAAATTTAATAAGAAACTTCTGCTCAGAAACAGAATTTACGGACAGGTTCTTGCAGAGGATGTAGTAAGCCCTCTCACCGGTGAAGTGATTGCTGAGAAAGGTACGGAGGTATCGAGGGAACTCGCAGATACGATCCAGAATGCCGCTGTGCAGTCTGTCTGGATTGCGAGGGAAGAGGGAGAGAGGAATATTAAGGTCCTTTCCAACATGATGGTCGACCTTAAAGCGATCGTCGACATAGACCCGAAAGAAGTCGGTGTTACCGAAAAAGTGTATTACCCGGTCCTCGCAGACATTCTCGACGAGACGGCGGGAGATATTGAAGAATTAAAGGAAGCTATTAAAAAGAATATTCACGATCTGATTCCGAAGCATATTACCAAGGAAGACATTATGGCTTCCATTAACTATAATATGCACCTTGAATACGGACTGGGTAACGATGACGACATCGACCACCTGGGAAACCGCCGTATCCGTGCGGTTGGGGAGCTTTTACAGAATCAGTACCGCATTGGTCTGTCGCGGCTTGAAAGAGTGGTCCGCGAGAGAATGACAACACAAGATCTGGAGGGGATTTCTCCGCAGTCATTGATTAATATCAAACCCGTGACTGCAGCGGTGAAGGAGTTTTTCGGGTCTTCACAGCTTTCTCAGTTTATGGATCAGAATAATCCGTTAGGTGAATTGACGCATAAGAGGCGTCTGTCAGCTCTAGGTCCAGGCGGACTTTCGCGTGACCGTGCAGGATTTGAGGTTCGTGACGTGCATTACTCCCATTATGGAAGAATGTGTCCGATCGAGACGCCTGAAGGACCGAACATCGGACTTATCAACTCCCTTGCGTGCTATGCAAGGATCAATGAATATGGATTTGTGGAAGCGCCTTATCGGAAGATTGATAAGACGGATCCAAACAATCCGGTAGTTACGGACGAAGTCGTGTATATGACGGCGGACGAAGAAGACAATTATCATGTGGCCCAGGCGAATGAAATGCTGGATGAAGAGGGGCATTTTGTCCGTAAAAATGTATCTGGACGTTACCGCGAAGAGACACAGGCATATGAGAGACGAATGTTCGATTATATGGACGTCTCCCCGAAAATGGTATTTTCTGTGGCGACGGCTTTAATTCCGTTTTTGGAGAACGATGATGCGAACCGGGCGCTTATGGGGTCTAACATGCAGCGTCAGGCAGTGCCGCTTCTGATGACGGAGGCTCCGGTGGTCGGAACCGGTATGGAAGTGAAGGCGGCGGTGGACTCCGGCGTGTGCGTGATTGCAGAGCAGGGCGGCGTTGTAGAGCGCGCGACTTCGCGTGAAATTGTTGTAAAACAAGATGATAAGACGAAGAAAACATATAAGATGACAAAGTTCCTTCGGAGCAACCAGAGCAACTGTTACAATCAAAGACCCATTGTTGTGAAAGGGGAGCGGATTGAAACGGGTCAAGTGATCGCTGACGGTCCGTCTACCTCAAATGGAGAGATGGCGCTCGGCAAGAACCCGCTCATCGGCTTTATGACTTGGGAAGGTTATAACTACGAAGACGCTGTTCTTCTAAGCGAGAGACTGGTGCAGGAGGATGTTTATACATCTGTCCATATTGAGGAATATGAGGCGGAGGCCCGGGATACAAAACTGGGGCCGGAAGAGATCACCCGCGACATTCCGGGAGTCGGCGACGACGCCTTGAAAGATTTGGACGAAAGAGGAATTATCCGTATCGGCGCCGAGGTGCGCGCCGGTGATATTTTGGTCGGTAAAGTGACGCCCAAGGGCGAGACAGAACTGACGGCAGAGGAACGTCTGCTTCGTGCGATTTTTGGAGAGAAGGCGCGCGAAGTAAGAGATACTTCGCTTAAAGTGCCCCATGGAGAGTACGGAATCGTAGTGGATGCCAAGGTATTTACCAGGGAGAACGGCGACGAGCTGTCTCCGGGAGTGAATCAGGCGGTGCGGATCTATATCGCCCAGAAGAGAAAAATTTCCGTAGGCGATAAAATGGCTGGTCGGCATGGAAATAAGGGTGTTGTTTCCCGTGTGCTTCCGGTGGAAGATATGCCGTTTTTGCCGAATGGCCGTCCGCTTGATATTGTATTAAATCCGCTTGGCGTGCCGTCGCGTATGAACATCGGACAGGTATTGGAGATTCATTTGAGTCTTGCCGCGAAAGCGCTTGGCTTTAATATTTCTACTCCGGTATTTGACGGTGCGAACGAGGTCGACATTATGGACACACTGGATTTGGCGAACGATTATGTCAATCTGTCGTGGGAGGAATTTGAATCGAGACATAAAGAGGAACTTCTTCCTGAGGTTTTGGACTATCTTTATGAGAACAGAGATCACAGAGAGGTGTGGAAAGGAGTGCCGATCTCAAGGGATGGAAAGGTGCGTCTGCGCGACGGACGTACAGGAGAATTTTTTGACAGCCCGGTAACGATCGGACACATGCATTATCTTAAACTGCATCATTTGGTAGACGATAAGATTCATGCACGTTCCACAGGCCCGTATTCTTTGGTTACGCAGCAGCCGCTTGGAGGAAAAGCACAGTTCGGCGGACAAAGGTTCGGCGAGATGGAGGTTTGGGCGCTGGAAGCGTATGGCGCGTCGTACACCTTGCAGGAGATCCTGACAGTGAAATCAGACGACGTCGTCGGCCGTGTGAAAACTTATGAGGCCATTATCAAAGGTGAAAATATTCCGGAACCGGGAATACCGGAGTCCTTTAAGGTGCTTTTGAAGGAGCTGCAGTCTCTTGGTCTGGACGTACGTGTGCTCCGCGATGATAATACTGAGGTTGAGATTATGGAAAGCGTAGATTACGGCGATACGAATCTGAACCATATTATTGAGGGGGACAGACGGTACGGCGATAACGAGGATTACGGAAGGCATGGATACAGCCAGCAGGAATTTGAAGAGGGCGAGCTGGTCGATATCGAAGACGATGAACCGGACGACGACGAGTTCGAGGAATATACAGACGAAGATATCGAAGATCTGGACGACTACGACGACAGCGATTATGACATGGAATAGGGGAGGTTGCCGAAATGACAGAAACGAAAAATGAAGCCACGTATCAGCCGATGACATTTGATGCGATTAAGATCGGTCTGGCATCTCCGGAGAAGATACTGGAATGGTCAAGGGGCGAGGTGACAAAGCCGGAGACTATCAACTACAGGACGCTCAAGCCGGAGAAAGACGGTCTGTTCTGTGAGAAAATCTTCGGTCCCAGCAAAGATTGGGAATGCCACTGCGGCAAATATAAAAAAATCCGTTATAAAGGCGTGATCTGCGACAGGTGCGGGGTCGAAGTGACAAAAGCAAGCGTGCGCCGCGAAAGGATGGGGCACATCGCGCTGGCGGCTCCGGTTTCCCATATCTGGTATTTTAAAGGGATTCCAAGCAGAATGGGGCTGATTCTTGATCTGTCGCCAAGAACTTTGGAAAAGGTACTATATTTTGCTTCCTATATCGTTTTGGATAAAGGGGAGTCGGGGCTGCAGCACAAGCAGGTGCTTTCCGAGGCGGAATATCAGGATGCGCGGGAAAACTGGGGGAATGCTTTCCGTGTAGGAATGGGAGCAGAAGCGATTCAAGAACTTCTGGAAGCTATTGATCTTGATAAAGAATATGAAACTTTGCGTGAGAGCCTGGAAGGAGCTACAGGACAGAAGAGAGCGCGTATTGTGAAACGACTGGAGGTCGTCGAGGCATTCCGTGAATCTGGTAATAAACCGGAATGGATGATCATGACGGCGATTCCGGTTATTCCGCCGGATCTGCGGCCGATGGTGCAGCTTGACGGAGGACGTTTTGCAACGTCAGATTTGAACGATTTGTACAGAAGGATTATTAACCGCAATAACCGTCTGAGAAGACTTCTTGAGCTGGGAGCTCCGGATATTATCGTAAGAAATGAAAAGCGTATGCTGCAGGAGGCGGTCGACGCGCTGATCGATAACGGTCGACGCGGACGTCCGGTGACCGGACCGGGAAACCGCGCCTTAAAATCTCTTTCGGATATGCTGAAAGGAAAGTCGGGTCGGTTCCGTCAGAATCTGCTCGGAAAACGTGTGGATTACTCCGGGCGTTCCGTTATCGTTGTGGGACCGGAACTTAAGATCTATCAGTGCGGTCTTCCGAAAGAAATGGCAATCGAGCTGTTTAAGCCGTTTGTTATGAAAGAACTGGTAGCGAACGGGACTGCACATAACATTAAGAATGCGAAAAAGATGGTGGAACGTCTTCAGCCGGAAGTGTGGGATGTGCTGGAAGACGTTATCAAGGAACATCCGGTCATGCTGAACCGCGCTCCTACCTTGCACAGGCTTGGAATCCAGGCTTTTGAACCGATTCTTGTAGAAGGTAAGGCGATCAAGCTTCATCCTTTGGTATGTACGGCGTACAATGCGGACTTTGACGGAGACCAGATGGCTGTCCATCTTCCGCTTTCTGTGGAAGCACAGGCGGAGTGCCGTTTCCTTCTGCTGTCTCCGAATAACCTG
>CAMNWW010000073.1 GCA_946566415.1 uncultured Lachnospiraceae bacterium
CCTCTCACTGCTCCACATCACACACCGCCGGGTTGGTTCTCAATGTAAGGCCACAAATTTTATTTTTTTGGTGCCCGACAATATGTAAGTGAAACAGTGAGAGGAAGCTCTCTTAGGGATTGTATATCTATACTGCAAAGTATACCTTCACAATATAGAGCTGGGTTAAAACACGGTTAGATGTAAATGCCGTTTGTAAATGACCCGCTACTATCTGAGTTCGCATTATGAGTGCAACATGTCCTGTAATAATATCCAGCGGGTACCGTGAGTACTTTGCTTGTACTTACTGATGCCGCATTATATCTCGTCGCTGTCCAACTAGTATATACCTGCCAACTCCCACCTACCAATCTCTCTACTCTGACTCCAATAGAAATCTTTGATACTACTGTCTGCCCAATCGTATTGCCTCCCGCAGCAATTTTCCCTGTTCCCTGCTTGACAATCGAAGACGAACCACTTTTCAGATAAACGCCTCTTGTCATAGGTCCTACCGTGACTTCTGATGAATCTTCATCCGTTAAATAAGATCCATCCACACATTCTGTCTCTTCCGCCGCTAATGCCCGATTGCTAATACCCATCAATAAACCGCAGAACATACACAATGTTAGTAAGATTGATAATGCTTTTTTCATGTCCCTGCCTCCTTCTCTACTATATAAACAATCGAGCCGTCAAAATCTGACGCGTTTTTCTAAAAAAAATACAAATTTTTTAAAATTTTTTCAAATTCCGACTTTTCCAGCATGGAATTAATAGTATAAAACACATTTTTATATTTAAACTCTGCCTCATAAGAATCCTTTCCATCACTTAACAATCGTTGTTTAACATGAATTATTTGACTCCCCGCCTGTATATCATATTCATCTGTCACTTGTTCCTCTATATCATAACTATGGGAAGCATCCTGATAATTCAAAACAATCTGGTATTCAATAACCTCCTCCCCACACTGATACAGCAAGTATCCCCTCATCAATTTTTCATCAATTCCATATTCTAAAAGTTCTGTTCCATCTGGAAGATATTGTAGTCTCACCGGTGTAAATCCAAATTTTTCTTTAAACATTTCAAAGACCTTCTCTTCTTCCCACATATCTGTGTTTCTTTTTCTGTTTCCTTCCCTTTCAGTATCAACCTGTACCATTTTCCTTTCGCCAATCAACCGCTGCCCGATCTCAATCAGAAACGGCGCTCCTCCAATACTTGTCATTCCTATTGCCAACACCAAGGTCGCAGCAAGGACAACGAGCACGAACGCTTTCCGTCGTTTTTTCCGAAACCTCATGATCTTGCCGCCGGAGACATTTTCTGCACACTCCTCTTCCGATACATCCGCAGTATTACTCCCTTGCGCCAACAGTTCCCTGCCCAGCCGCAGCGCCTCCTTATCTTTCTCGGACAGCCGCTCGTAGGAAGCACGCGCTTCGTCAAATTCCCGGATTCCTTTTTCCAAAGCTTGTTCCATCTCTTCCGAGACCGAGACATCGCACAGGGACTCATCAGATGCCACCTCATTCAGAATCCGTTTCGACTCCTCCATTAGCTCCATTCTTAACATCTGTTCTAATTTTTTTTCTTTTTCCATCCAATCAGCCTCATTCTTGTTACCATCCACAGCCGCTCCGCCCACCTGTGCGCTCGTCGCCTCTTCAAGCTTTAAGTTCCGCTCCTATCGGAGCAAAGACCGCTTATGTGGGCAAGGTTCCTGCTTCGCAGGTCTGACATGGATTTGCAGATCGCCTCTTACATACAGGCATGACGAGTCTGTCTGTAAATCCATATTGACCGTGAATAGTAACTCATTCTTTTGAATTCTTTTTCCTTTTCCTTGACCTTTTTCCCCATTCTGTTTATTATGATGTTAAGGTCAAAAGGTCACGTAACATATGCACTGTATGAACAGGCATGACTTTGAGACCCATCAAAACATCCGATTCCAACAGCTTCGGCTGTTAACAATCAGTCAAATACCCCGCGGCAAGCCGATGGGACATCAAGCTTACTGCGCAGCAGAGCTGCGGGGTATCGACCCTCGCGGCAGTCGCCAAATGTACATGCAAGCATATCCACTTGACTCGTTGCTTCGCGGGAACGAATATTAATGATGGGGAGGACAGCATTATGAAACGTATTATCCTGACTGGAGGCGGTACTGCCGGGCATGTTACACCTAACATTGCATTAATCCCTCGTTTGAAGGAACTCCAGTATGATATTTATTATATCGGTTCTTACAATGGCATGGAAAAAGATTTGATCGTAACACATCGAATCCCTTATTACGGCATTTCTTCGGGAAAACTGCGCCGTTATTTCAGCCTTAAAAATTTCACTGATCCATTCCGCGTTCTAAAGGGCTTTCGCGAAGCCAATGCTCTTGTCAAAAAATTGAAACCCGATGTTATTTTTTCTAAGGGGGGCTTTGTCAGCGTTCCTGTCGTCTTTGCCGGGAAGAGAAACCATGTGCCGGTCATCATCCACGAATCTGACATGACCCCTGGTCTGGCAAATAAAATCTCGATTCCTGCCGCTGACAAAGTCTGCTGTAATTTCCCGGAGACTTTAAAAGCTCTTCCGGACAAAAAGGCTGTTCTCACTGGTTCACCCATCCGTCAGGAACTCCTTAACGGAGATCCGGAAAAAGCTCGTGCCTTCTGCGGTTTTCAGACGAAAAAACCTGTTATCCTGGTTGTCGGCGGAAGCTTAGGCGCCGCCGCCGTGAACCGCGCCGTGCGGAATATCCTTTCCGAACTTCTAAAAGAGTTCCAAGTCATCCACCTCTGCGGGAAAAACAAGCTGGATGCTTCCCTTAAGAATCTGGATGGCTATGCGCAGTTTGAGTATATCCAGGACGAACTCAAAGACCTATTTGCCCTCAGCGACATCGTAATTTCCCGCGCTGGGGCGAACGCGATCTGTGAACTTCTCGCCCTTCATAAACCGAATCTTTTGATCCCACTGTCCGCCAATGCAAGCCGCGGCGACCAGATTTTAAATGCTCGTTCCTTTGAACAGCAAGGCTTCAGCATGATCCTGGAAGAGGAGACGCTTTCCGATAAGCTTCTGCTCTCCTCCATTCACAAGCTCTATGAAACTCGGGATACATTTGCCCGCGCTATGAAGCATTCTTCTCAGCAGAATTCGATTGAAACCATTGCCAGCCTGATCGAAAGCGCTGCCCAAAAGAAATAATTACTTCAAAAGACTATATTCCTCAAACAGGTGCCTATATATACGGCGCCTGTTTTCTATTTTTTCTTATTCCATATCCGTATCCGGATCATACTGTTTTTTAATCCACTTTCTCGCCCTGTACAGAATGCTGTAGAAAACCTCTGCACTAATTCCAAGTTCCTCTGCGACTTCCTGTGGTTTTCTTCCCAAACAGTCCACCATTGTTACCGCATCGTACCAGCGTTCATTTTTCTGGTACAGCTCATCAAGAATTGTCCGCCCATATCCGACAACTTCTTCTGTCTCTATCTGTTCTATGACAATATCTTCCGCACTCTTATCCATGCAATGAAGATCTGACTTCTGTTCAATATCTTCATCTGGAATTTCCCGCCTCGCTTTCATGATATGGTTTATCGCCGCATTTTTCGCGGTCAACATCAGCCAGGCCTGCAGATATTCCTCTTCATAGACCGCAAAATGGTTATATAGTTTCAGGAATACCTCCTGCGTGATTTCTTCTGCTACATGGTAGTTGTGGTTAGAGTATCGCATGGCGGTCTTGAAAACATCTGTTTTATATGTGTCGTATACTTGTAGAAAGCCGCTTATATCCTTTTCATGAGTATCCACTTTGTTTTCCCTCAGTTCTACTCTTTCCTCTTTTGTAAGTCAACTGCTATCCCTTCAGTTTGGCAAGGATTTCTTCCTTGTCTTCATCTGAAAGCTTTCCCATCTTCCATCCAAATCCACATTTGTCATCTTTATAACGTGGAATTAGGTGCATATGGAAATGAAATACGGTCTGTCCTGCCGCTTCCTTATTATTTTGTACCACATTGTACCCATCGCAGCCAAGGATATCCGTCAGCTTCGTCACCATCTTCTTGGCAAGTACAAACGCCTTTGCCGCCGTTTCCTCATCAATCTCATACAAGTCTGCATAATGATTCTTGGGCAGGATCAAAGCATGTCCTTTCGTTGCCGGTCCCAGATCCAAGATTACCCTAAACTCTTCGTCCTCATAAAGGGTTGCCGATGGGATTTCTCCATTTGCAATCTTACAAAAAATACAATTCGTATCCTGCATAATAAAAACCTTCTTTCTTAAAATTATATTTGAATATTCATATCACCAATGTTAAACTATCCTCATGAAAGGTGGTATAACTATGATATTCTCTGCAAATGAACGCGAACAATTAGAACAACTTATGGCCGAAAAACCCGAAAACAAAATCTTGATTCAGAAACTTCTGGATTCCAGTCAATATGCTGTCAGCAAGATCAGCCATGAGCTTCGGAACCCTCTTGCCCTGGTCTACAGTTCCCTGCAGCTAATCGAAAAGCAGCATCCTGAAGTCCGTGAATTCCGGCACTGGAACGAGATGCGCGAAGATACTGAGTTTGTGGTCGAACTCCTCCAGGAGCTTTCCGTCTACAATAACGGCAGTCATCTTCGCAAAACAACCTTTTCCTCCCATGACTTTTTCAGCCATATCTGTCTCTCCTATGCGGCATCCTGCGTTGATACAGGTATTGAATTCACCTCACGGATCGCTCCGGACCTTCCCGAGGTCACAGCCGACAAGGTAAAACTGCAGGAAGTCTTTCTGAACCTTTTGCAGAACGCCAAAGATGCCGTCTCTTCAGAAGGTAAGATCCGTCTGGACGTCTCTTCTTCAGAGAGCGAAGTAACGATCCTCCTCTCTGATAATGGCTGCGGCATTCCTGCTGAACATCTGGAAGATATCTTTGATACTTTTGTCACCTATAAATCCGGAGGTACAGGTCTTGGGCTTGCTATAGCACAGCGCACAATCCAGGCACACCACGGCAATATCACTGTAGAATCTGAACCTGGCAAGGGCACCCGCTTCACTATTGTTCTACCGGTCAAGTAATCAGACCGGTTGTTCCTTTGCACTCTGTTAATATTATTATAGAAAATGGTTTTATCATTTACAAGAGCTTTATTGTCAATTTATGGAATATCACATGGCGAATATCCCAACATTTGCTGATTTTATTCGTCTTCCCGCTCCCACTCCTCCCATATTTCCTGCTTTCTTTTGTGAATTCTGCGGCTTACATATTCCCACACCCCGGAACGCTCCCGGACTGCGTTCCCCTTTATCTCTTGTTCTCCCGCCCAGTCGTCCAAAATCATGTCCTCCTCTATTTCATACGCCTTTTCTTTTTGTTCTGGTTCCACCCTTTTTAACTCCATTTCTTTCCTTTCTAAAATCATTTCCAAGGCCCGTTCAATATCGTAATTTTCTTCCATGGATGCTTTGTGAAGTTCATATGCCAGATAGATTCCTTCTTTATCCTCATAATCTGCCTCCCGTACAAAATATTCCGTCAGAATATGGAAGCTATCCCATATATTGCTTTTTAATCCTGGGCAGTAGCAGAAATAGAATTGTCCGTCCTGCCAGAATATATGCGCGGCGTCAAGACTCAGGCAGTTAACGTCCAACAAATAATTATTTACTTCATACAATACCTGGATGAACTGCCTCATAAAGGTTTCTATCATCTTATATCCCAGCTTTTCTTTCTTTTTTAAAAGCTTAAGAGAGCTTTTTCCACTGACCTCATAACGATATCTGCTTTTCTCGTCTTTTCCCTGCCCTTGTACTTCCAAAAGCCCTGGAACCGCGTTCTCCTGAAGCATCCGCATCTGATAATCCTCCTCATATATTTCGTCGGTTTCTAAGATCATCCATGTATGGCGTACGCTCCGTTCATATTCCACTTTCACTGTATCACTTCCTTTGCCCAATCCAGAATCGCCCTCTTTTTCCGGATTTTTTTCTCCGGCTCTGTAACCGCCGCACTTTTCTCGACTGCCAGACTCAGCCCCTTAGAAGACGCTTTGCCCCTGACCTGAATACTTTCTTCATCTACGCTGATCTCCGAAGATGCACTTCCAAAGAACAATAGCTTCCCTTCTATTCTCTCCTGGAAATAGATGGTCGCTCTCTCTTCCTTCAATTCCCCTTCCTCATGTATCAGCTCGCTTCCCACCACCGCGGTCTCATACGCCGCCCCGGAAAGGATATTTTTATCATGATAATAGAACAAAATAAAGATCACCAGCATCCATACCATAAGGACTACCGGCATTAGATAAGCCATCTCAACGACTGTGCTTGCCTGTCGCCAGTTTTTTCTCACCATAGCATCACCCCAAAATATCCCGCCGCAAGGAATGGATAAAACGGAATCCGTGTTTTTCGGTTCCATTTTCCGAGCGCTGTCCCGACTACCGCCGCGGCCGCGGAACACAAAAACGCCGCGCCAAGTACCGCCGAAAGTTCCCAAACTCCAAGAAACATCCCGAGATTCAAGATCATCCAGCTATCCCCATATCCTATACTCTCCTTTGAACACTTAGAAAACAGAAGAAACATCGCCCCCGTCGCTATCCCAAGCCCCCATAAATACCAACTCATCCTATCTGACACCTGGAAGAGGATCGCTGTACAAGTCCCTGCTAACAGATAGCCGGCCGGAACCTGCTTCGCGCGGACATCCATTATCGCTCCGATGCTCAGATAAATCAGTATGACAATTTTCGCTATATCCCGCATTTAGAACAAGCCCCCTTTCCCTTTACGTCCGCGATCGGAACTGCATATATTTTTCTCTTTAAACTACTGCATGAAAGAGTACTGTGATAGCGGTCTCCGTATGTCGTGATATAAACGCATCCCCCTTCCTGCATCCCCCGCATACAGCGTTCACAAGCATGATATCTGCCTCCGTCTGCATTGCGGAGCGCTTCCAGACTTTCGCCGGAAACCATGCGCAGGGAAGGCTCCAGATACGTGCAATGGTAATCTCTATGGTAAACAACCCCTGTTTCTGTTACATACACAATCGTCCTGTCGCCTGCTTCCGAAAATCCTTGTTTCTCATATCCAGTCCATGCCTTAATACGCATAGATTCTTTACATTCTATCGGGGGAACGGCAAAAACCGGGAACGGAAGCCGCACCTTATATTCTGCTCTTAACTCCATGATTCCATTTGCCGGATTAATATAGGAACCGTTGCAGTCGATTCCACTGCTGCCCCCGGAAACAGTACTCCTTTCAAGGCGGTCCTGCCCGATCGAGTTTACTATGTCCGCCTCCAGCTCTGCCGGGACGATGATCGGTATTTCAGAAAGCTCTGCCGCCGCCTCTTTTCCCGCTTCCTGCATTCCGCATTTTACCGCAGACTGCACAGCCCTGATTTCCAACATCCAGATCAAACAGACCGCCGCATAAAAGAACAGTGGAATGCAAAACACAGCTTCTACCGTGACACTGGCCTTTTTTTCCCGCTTATCCTGTCCCTTTTTGGAGGCAGATGCAGATGCCTTTTCCATATTACAAGAAAGTTTTTTATGTGTGAGATCGACCCCGCCCTCCTTTCTGGCAAGTTTTATGATGTTTGTAAAGTTTGTGATTTTGTGATTCAAAAAAATAAAGGTCGGAAAAGGCATCTGTATCCACCTCCCTTAGTCTGCCTTTGCTATTTCTAATGATATTGATAAACTGTTTCAAATTCGTACTGGATTCCTCGCCTCATAGGACAGATAATACGGAATAAAGTTCCTGTCAGACAATTATCCGCCAGAAAATACGTCTGTCCATACACTGTCTTCATATTTTGTTCCACAAGATCCAGCGCTCTCATAGATAACTCCTCTTTTCCTCTCATTAGCAGAAGCGCCTGAAGATATTGTCCATACGAGAACCCTGCGTCTGTTCCTGTTCCCTCCTGCACCGACACAGTATCCTTTAGATTCATCAGGCCTGTTAAAGAAATCTGCCACGTTCCGGCTGTTTTCACCAAGGGAACCTTTTTTCCGGCAAGTAGTGTTCTGACATCTACGATCGCCTCTCCATACGCCCAGGCCAGAAGAAGTGCATGCTTCACTACAGCAGTTATTCCGGGTACAGTGAGCAGAGTACATAATGTCCCTGCTAATACTTCTGCTTCCGCCTGCTTTGTGGTGTCTGTCAGAAGGTATGCATAATTTGCAGCGCACCTAACCGCACAAAGCTTTTTTGCACTTTCCTCGAGATTTTCCGCGTCATCTTGCTTCCCTGAAAGTAAATACTCCATCTCATATGCAAGGGCGGTATCCCCTCTTTGTTCCAAAGCGTTTCCGAATTTATCTGCGAGATACAGATTGAAAAAAATGGCGTCCGCACCGCTATCCTCCGGCGCCTTAAGGCTTCCATAGCCCTTTTTCAGGCTTCGGTGCGACACGGTATCAGAGAGTTCTATCTTTTTCTGCGAAAGGTCGAATCCTTCTGGCAGAACGATATTAAGCAGTCCGCCGGCACGTACCTGGGAAACCACTTCTAGTGGATTATCCTCCTGCGGAAGACCCTGTTCCTCATCCTGAAGCATCTGTTCCAGTTCTACACTCGTCTCTGTATTTTCTTTTCCGTATTCTTCCGTCTGTTGTTCTTGGTCCTGCCACAACGGAAGATTCCCCGTAAGATCGCCCAGTGCAGCCGCTCCCGTCTTCTCTTTCTCATATTCTACTGCCTGGCGATAGAATGGACGGCCATTCTCATCTGTCAAATACCTAACAGCCTCTATCGTTATCTGCATGTTTTCTGCCCCATAAAAGGACAGTCGGTTTAAAACAGCATCTTCCGACATAGTTCCGGACTCATACGTTCCCTCCAGTGCAAATACCTCGTATTGCTCCAGAAGTTCTTTTTGATATTCTGCAAACACGGATTCTGTCGCTCTTCCGGCATCCGCCCTTTTTTCATTTTTCAGAATCTGAATGGACGCACTCTCCAAAACAGCCCCCGACAGTATCGACCCCTCCGTGTGTTATGCC
>CAMNWW010000074.1 GCA_946566415.1 uncultured Lachnospiraceae bacterium
GGAGATTCTCTTATGCCACAGGCTCAATTGTATTTTCTTTCAGATCAGTATTATCAAGATTTTCCGGAGATTATCTTCCCGGATGTGTTCAAAATCTATCGTGGATTCGAACAGCAACTCCAACAAAAAAATATTATTTCCAAACCATCCGAAACAAAAGAACTAGATGCTCTTACAAAATCATAAAACGAAAGGAGATATGAATCATGAAGTATGCAGAAGAAGGCTACGAGTATCACATTGGTTTAAAGAAAGGGGACGTAGGGAAATACGTCATTCTTCCCGGAGATCCCAAGCGCTGCAGTAAGATTGCGGCATATTTTGAGGACGCTAGGCTCATTGCCGACAACAGGGAATATGTCACTTATACCGGACAGCTTGACGGAACGCGGGTCAGTGTAACCTCGACGGGAATCGGAGGACCTAGCGCGGCGATCGCAATGGAAGAGCTGGCAAACGCGGGGGCAGAGGTTTTCATCCGCGTCGGAACCTGCGGGGCGATGCAGCTTGATATGATGGGCGGCGATTCGGTCATCGCGACCGCAGCGGTCAGAAACGAGGGAACCAGCCGCGAGTACGCGCCTATCGAATACCCGGCGGCCGCAGATTTTGGAATCACAAATGCCTTGGTCGCAGGCGCTAAGAAACTGGGACAAAGATACCATGTAGGCGTTGTGCAGTGCAAGGATTCTTTCTACGGACAGCACAGTCCTGACGCCATGCCGGTCGGAGCCGAGCTGAATTACAAATGGAACGCATGGATCCAAATGGGATGCCTTGCCTCTGAGATGGAGTCCGCCGCCCTGTTCACCGTAGCGGCGCACCGGAAGGTACGCTGCGGCTCCGTCCTTTTATGCGTAGCGAACCAGGAAAGGGAGAAGGCAGGTCTTGAGAATCCGGTCGTACACGATACCGATATGGCGATCAAGATCGCAGTTGAAGCGCTGAAAATATTGATAGCAGAGGAAAAATAATACGCTTTTACTCTTATATCGAACGGGTTAAAAAGCCATAAAACTACTTGTGCGCAAACGCTCAGTGGTTTTATGGCTTTTTAAATTTTCTATAATTCCAGACTATTGTCCTTTAATAGAAAATCATAAATACTCATGGTCACAATACCGTACTCATCCCGTTTTACTTTCATGACGTCTTTTACAACAACAATTTTTTTAAATGAATCCTGTACGTTTAAAAGCGACGCCTTTTCCTGCCGTTCCTTTATCGCGTCAGGAATGCTAAAAGCTGATTGTATATAATATCTTCTGCTCCCAAGATTTGCTATAAAATCTATTTCTAATTGTTTTTTTTCTTGCCGACCCTCTTTATTTCTGCTTCTTTTTTGAACCACACCGACATCTACCTGAAATCCCCTTACCCGCAATTCATTATAAATTACATTTTCCATCAAATGTGTTTCTTCTATTTGCCGGAACCCAAGTCTTGCATTGCGAAGTCCAACATCTTCAAAATAGTACTTTAGAGGAGTCCCTATATATTTTCTTCCTTTTACGTCATACCGCTTCGCTTCACTTACAACGAAGGCATCTTTCAAATATTCAATATACTGCCTGATCGTATTTAAACTAATATCCGAATGAATGACACTTTGAAATGTCGCTTCAATTTTTGAGGGGCTTGTTTTTTCAACCGCGTATACACTTTACCCACATCATGGTAATATTATCTTTTCCATAATATTTCATTTTTATGTCCGTTTCTAACCTAAACTCCCCCGCCAGCTCCCTCGCCCATGGTTCTGTCAACTTTTCCTTGGGAGCATAAATCCATAACCAGATTTCCTCTGTTCTTCTGGTTACTACTTTTCACTTTTCTTCCATCAATTTCTTTTCTTCTCTCCTTACCCTGCGTTCCAACTTTTTTAAATCTTCTGCCGGAGGTAGATTTTCCGGTTTTATTCCCCGCTGTCCCAACATTTCCCTTACGCTTGAATTGTTTTGAATATGTTCATCTGCAATGTGCGGCTCTCCATATAGATCTTTTTGTTCGACGTTATAATTCGTCATCTCTGTGGCAAGGTTTTTTGCAGCTATTGTTAAAGTTGGCAGAAAATCTGCCAGAGGCCGATTTTCCTTTACTCCAAGCTTAACCTTCATATCCCGAGTTGTGTAGCCTCCAAATAATGCCTGGTCTCCTTTCGATCTGATTCTTCCGAAACCCGTGTCATCTACGCCGCGTTCATAGATATTCTGAGATAAACGTTTTTCCGATTCTTTTAACTTTTCTCTTGCATTTAACCGTTCAATCAATCGGATTCTGTCTTCAATTATTTCCTGTTTTCTTGTCTGCACAGCAAAATAGCTTTGGGCAAATGCGATTTCAGCTTTTCTTGAATCTCCGTTTTGCGCAATCAGATAACAAGCATATCTTGTCAATGCATAGTCTAAAACATATCTTTCTGCCCCGCTTCCTATCATGACCATTTTCCTGACCTCAGGAAAATGGTCAACTACTTTTCCACCAGAGTTCTCACATGCTATCATAGCCTTTTTAATAACCGCTTCAAAATTTTCCCATTTTGTATATCCCAGTAGAGGCTGTAGCTCTCTTGCATACCAAAATTCAACCGTTCCATCTTCTGATGTATGAATAATGTCGTCAAAACGTATTTTTAACTTTCCAATTATTTTTTCATCCATGTCATATCCCTCCTGTCTCATTTTTGAGTGTTATCCTGAGTGACTGCGCATATTTCAATAATCGTTGATATTGCCGCTCACTGCCTCTTATCTTGCCGATTACATCTTCTGCGTTTTCCTTTTTAAAGCGCAGCATATCACATGCGCTGCGTTCCGCTTCGTATATATTATAACGCCCAAATTCTGTCTCTTTCCACAGGATTCCAAAGTGGAATTTATTACTGGAAAAATAATGCCGTCTGATTGGAAAATTCATTTTTAATAAACTACGGTCTGTCCGCTCCGTAGCCACGGACAGATATTCAGGTTCCATTTCCATATATCCCTGATAATAACAGGCACTGTCCATACAAATAACGGCTCTGGGATTACTAAGACAGACCTCAATACATTTATAATCCAATGGTTTCTCACACTGATTGCCGAGCAGCCAGTAATAGCCATAGCATATTTTTTCTAAATAACCTTCTTCTGTCAAAACAGCAATCTGGCGGTTTGAGAAACCTTCCTCCAACAGCTCCCGGGTTCCAATATATCCCCTACGTTTTTTACATAAAAGCTCCAATTTCATATAAGTGTTGGTTCTCATATGTTCCTCCGAATTGCATTTCTTGTTGCATATATAATAGCATTTTTCATTACACAAATCAATTATTTTTTACAATGCATAGGACCTTTGCACGCTTCACGAGCTCAACTGGTTCTATACGCTCCACGCAATAAGACCCGCCAGGAAAGAATTCTCAGCAATTCTTTCCCGGCGGGCCGGAATGCATCTTTTCTATGTTGCACGTTTCATCTCAGCGAGTAGTTTCAAAGGCTCTTCCCGCAGATTTCTCTGCACCATAATGCCTGCTGTCACTCCCGCCGCCGCAAATATCACGATTCCTGTCGCAAATGGCAGTACAATATCCATATGATTTTCCTGTAATATCTGAATAAGAGGTTCCCGGTTTTCTACCGCCGCCTGGTTGGCGCTGAACATCGAAGAATACTCCGTACGATGCTCCAGTCTTCCCACCATTTTCCCGGTAAACGCGGCTCCTGCCGCTCCGCCCGCAAGCGCTCCCGCAAAGGCGATAACGAGAATCCCGCCGAGAAGCGACGCACGGCACTGCCTTTTTGTCATTCCCATCGTGCGTTCTATCGCTGTTCTGAGTTTCTGTTTTGCCACAAACATATAGCAGAAGAACAGAAGAATCAGAGCCGCCAGTCCGGTTCCCGCTGCCAGGAGTATAACGGCCATCTTCCGTGTATTCTGGAAATTCTGCTCTAATGTGGTGTAACCGCCGTCATCGATATTAATCTCAAGCCCCGTCACCTCATTTGAACTGACGATTTCCCAGAATTCATCCGCCGTACCGTTTTCCAGCTGGAATGAGGTCGTATAGCCCTTCATCGGTCCAAAGTCCAGGATATTGTTTTCGTCGCTCGCCGTAACGGAAGACGCCGGGATGATCACCCCGTTCTCCGCCGCCTCATATCCGGTATAGCTGCCTTTGCCGCCGCTTACCTGATAAATTCCGACGACTTCATATTCTTCCGCCGAGAATGGTTTATACATTTCCCCATCTGCATTGATCATCTTGGTCCCCTGCGCAAACCACCCTATGTGATAAATCAGACTCGCCGAATTCCGGTAATCCGCGTAATACAGAGGCAGCTCCAGCTTATCTCCTATGGCGAGCTTATTGTTTTTGGCAAATTCTGCTTGAATGAGACAGACTTTTTTCCCCTCGGCGTATTCCTCCTCCGAAATGTCGCGCCCGCCGGAGATTCCTGCGTCTCCGTTATTAAAATAGGGCAGGAGCTTCGTGGCGTCCGTGGGAATTACTGGGATCCCATAATCTGAAATTCGGAACCCTTCTATCAGGTTCAGCCAGCGTTTTCCCTCCTTTGTGTCGTAAAAACCGTCCGTAACCTCTTCATAATACAGCCCTTCATGTTCTTCATCCGGTACTTCCGTCCCATCCTTTTTGTACTGCGAGCCCTGGATATCCATCCAGGGCGTCCATACTGTCGTGACGTCCGGATACTTCTCTTTATCAATAATCCCTCTGTATTCCAGGGAAACATTCATTTCCAGAGTCATAATATAAGTCTTGTCCGCATAAAGCATCGGCGGCTCAGGCGTTGTATAGTCCCAAAACCATATAAAATTCAGCATGCGGTCCGTGATTTTCCCGAACAATGTCTTCTTATAATGTAGTTTTACAGGGTGGTCCGGCACACAATCTTCAAATGGAGATACTTCTACAATGACATTACTGCCTCCCGCACCCATCCAGGCCTCGTCCACCTCGCTGTGGGTATTCCTCACCACATATCCGTCCTTATGCGCCATATAATAGGGCCTGTGCTTCGGTTCATGGACGTATGAAATTCCTTCAAGATTGAGGACGGAATCCGGAATGATGGAATCATAAAGCCGCACTGAACTGTACTCATACTGCTGTGTCTCATAATCCCAGTATTTTCTCCTGGAAACAGCAGATTCCTTCTGTTCCACCGTACCGACCGTGACAAACGCTCCTTCCGCGGCCACGCGTGTTTTTTCACTGATATAGAAAAGGTTCACCCCCAAAGTGACCAGAAGGCCGGAGACCGCTATCAGCGCCAGAAACATCAGTGTTTTCAAGGGAGTACGGCACATCTGCCGTAGACTGTTCTTTATTGCCATACGTTCACCTTCCTTCATTCCAGAGACATCGTAATGGTGCGGTCCGACACCACTCTCTGTCGCTGTCCCTCGTCCGTAAAAGGCAGGTAGGTCACAAATTTAAGTTCCCACTGTGTAAACCTCTTAACCGCAGAATACATATTACCGCCCCTTACTGCCGTAAAGATTGACTCTGTGTCAGATACCATTGTTTCATGAAAAACTTCTATACCGTTTTCCTGCTCAACGCTTTCCAGATAATGCGGTCTATTCTCTGGCTCTTGACCAAGATATCTGGCATAAAACCGCATTCCCAGCGCATTATAGACAAATCTGGTGATCTCGATCTGGTTTCCGTCAATCAGTTCTATCGTCTGATTTAGCATAATATCTTTTTCATTCGGCACAACCATATCTTTTTCCAATATGAACTCAAACTCTGCCTCCGGACGCTCTGACTCTTCTGCCGGATAGACTTCAAGCCTTGCCTGTACCGGAAATTCCAGCTTCGTCGTATCAAAATTATACTGTGCGGTATCCTGCAGTATTCCGTCCTCGCTGGCATATACTTCCGCCGTCACGTCGCAGATTAACTCCTCATCGTTAAGGAAGAGTTTCTGCACATATGGTTTCGCCTGGTCTTCCACATATTCCAGATTAAACGGATTCATTTTGGTCGGCCTTTTTTCGGGAACAAAAAGCCAGGATGCCGTTTCCTCAAAGCTCCCGTCATAATCCCGCCCCCAGTTCCCGGTCGACAGCCTTGGCGCAAGATCCGGCCGGTCGTATACATAGGTAGAATAGATCATAATCTGTCCGTCGTCCACCGCTACAGAGTTCAGGGTCACCGCACCCGCCGCGATTTCCCTGGATTTGTCTATATGGAGCGCATAATCCTCCAGATCCCCGCTTACCCCCAGCATAGAACTCATCGTGTAGATTCCTGTCCGCATGGAAGCGCTCATCCTTTGCTGTACCGGACGAAAATACAGAGCCCCCGCCACCAGCGCCGTGCAGGCGGCGAGTGAAACCATGGCATATATGGCTCTTTTCCTTCGTTTACCAAACTTTTTTCGGATCTTCATTCTATATTTGTTAAGCTCTTCCTCACTGAAATCTGTGTCTGGATATTTGGAAGTATCTGTAGATATCTCGTTCAATAACATGTAAATATTCTTCATATCACCGACCCTCCCGGCTCTCATGCCAGTTCCTGATTTTACGTTTTCCGCGGGAAACACGGTTATAGATCATCTCTTTCTTCATCCCCGTCTCCCGGCTGACCTCATCCATATCCATTTCCTGGAAAAATAATTTCCGGAATATTTCTCTGTCTGTTTCACTTAAACAGGACAGCATTTGTTCCACTTCCTCAGATATTTCGTCCTCGATCATCCTGATAAGCTCTCCGTCCTCCCGCCCTGCCTCCTGTGTTTTCGCATCTTCCTCACGCCAGGTTCCCATCTCCAGTTCTTTCGCATATTTCCGCAGATAGTCGATCGACTGGTAACGCGCGATTCCTGCCGCCCAGTTCTTAAACGTATTCTTCTTTTCGTCGAACTGCCCGATATGCTTCCATATTTTAAAAAGCACATCGTTCATGCATTCTTCCTGCATCCCGGGAAGAATGGCCATGTGCCTGCGGATAACGGAAAGGAGGAGTCCGCCGTACTCTTCTACCACGAACTCAAGCGCCTTTTCATTTCTCTTCCTCAGTTCCTCCAGGAAGTTGTCCCGGTTGATCCGCAAGCTACACCGCCTCCTCCCTGACCTTCAGGCGCCCGTCCCTCATTACAAACACTTCGTCCGCCTGCGCGGCCACCTCTGGATTGTGTGTGATAACGATCACCGCATATCCCTTTTCATGGGCGGAGTTCTTCAAAAGTTCTACGATATTTTTCTCATTTTCGGTATCCAGATTCCCGGTCGGCTCGTCAGCCAGAAGGATTTCCCCGCCGGCCGCCACGGCGCGGGCGATCGCCACCCTCTGCTGCTCGCCGCCGCTCATCATCTGCGGAAGCTGCGTAAAACTCTTTTCTCCAAGTCCGGTGCTGGCAAGCAGTTCTTTTGCCCGGCTTCTTGCCTCATCCTTTTTCATCCCGCAAAGTTCCATAGGAAACATCACATTTTCCAGCGCGGAAAGCAGCGGAAATAGATGGAACGCCTGATATACCACCGACGCCTTCTCACGGCGGTATCGGTCGCGGTCCATCTGTGCCAGGTCTTCCCCTTCTATAAGAATTCTTCCTTCTTTGGGTAAATCCAGACCTGCCAGGAGCGAGAGCAGAGTACTCTTTCCACTCCCTGACTCTCCTGTCACCGCATAGAAACGACCCTTTTCAAACTCACAGGTCACATCTTTTACCGCCTCTATCGTCTGGTATTTTGTCTGATAAGAATAACTGACATGTTCTGCTCTTAATACGCTCATTCTTCCTCCCTCTCAATCCGCCTTTGCCAAGGCTCTCATCACGCTTATCTTTCCCATCATCAAAAATGATACCACAGTACCTGCAAAAAAACACAGGTAGAACAGAAGAAAACAGGATATAATTTCCCCGGCCGTAAGCCCTGCCGTGACCACTGCAGACAGCAGGCTTCCGGCAAAGCCGCCTGCCATTTCTACCGATCCGTATTCCAAAAGATATATAGTAAGACACCCTCTTTTGCCTATTCCCAGGGACCGCATGACAGCATATTCCTGTCTTCTGCTGCCGGTCAGGAGATAAACGGCAATAAATCCTGCCGCACCCAACACCACACAGACCGCCGGGAAAAATAACCGCATCGTCTGATAGCCATCCTCCAGGTTTCCTGTCGCACGGATGAATTTCTCATCCTGCAGAATCAATGCGTATCCCTCCAGCGCGGGCTGTGCCGCAGGAACCAGTTCCATAAATCCCGCCTCTTTCATCTCCTTCTTGAGTGCATTTAGTTCCCTTGGATTTTTGACTAAAAAGGACCCTGAATCTACATAAAAAGGAATCTCTTTACTATGGTAAATGCCGCGTACCGTTTCTATGGGTAGGAGAACTTCCGGAAGATACGATTTCTCTTCTCCTTCCGCCTTTATAACGCCGGCGATCCGAAGTTCCATCTCGTCAAACGGCTTTGCATAGATTTCCAAATGTGTTTCCTTGTTCAGCTCATAATACCAAAGCGGCAGTAAAAAGGTGTCCCCCTCCTGAAGCTGCCTGTCCTCTAAAAAGGCTTCCGTCACCAGACATTCGTTTTCTTCGGAGCCAAAAAAGGTATCCATATCCGGGAAATCTTCCTCATGAAGCCCTGGAACTGCCCGCCATGAATTCGCCGCCATGACCGCGAACTCTTCCTCTTCGATTTTACCGAGTAACTGCAAAGTAAATTTCGGTTCCTTTACCCTGGCGGAATTCATGACCGCGTCGTAATATGCTTCCTTGATAAATAGTCCGGCTTCCCGTCCGCCGGACAGATTCATAATAACACCTTCCACCGGAATCTTATCACACAGTCCATATAGCTGCTCTCTGCTCTTTTTCAGGCTTCCCCTATATATGTCCAAAAGCATGACCGCCGCCATACAGATAAGAAGTGTTAACATACTTTTATACCGATAACGCCGCACATTTTTCCATGCCGTCCGCAGATAAAACATATCCCAGCC
>CAMNWW010000075.1 GCA_946566415.1 uncultured Lachnospiraceae bacterium
AAGCTGATCGGACTGGAAGTGCAGGCTTTGATAAAAGAGCATGAAGCGACGCTGGCGAACATTGCCCGGTACGAGGATATCCTGAATCATTATGACTCTATGGCGGAGGTCATTATCGCGGATCTGGACGGCCTGAAAAAAGAGTACGCCGTGAAGCGGAAAACACAGATCGAGAACGCTGAGGAAGCGGTATTTGAAGAGAAGAAGACCGAGGAACAGGAGGTTGTATTCCTCATGGACCGTTTCGGCTATGCAAAGACGGTGGAGATTCCGGTCTATGAAAGGAATAAGGAGGCGGCCGATAAGGAAAATAAATATGTGCTGCACTGTATGAATACAGGAAAGATGATGATTTTTACCCGGGACGGGAAAATGCATCAGGCAAAGGTACAGGATCTTCCCGGCGGGAAATTCAGGGATAAAGGGATTCCCATTGACAATGTGAGCAATTTTGACAGCACAAAGGAGGAGATCGTCTTCATCTGCGACGACAGACAGCTTTATTTCGCAAAATTCCTGTTTGCCACAAAGCAGGGAATGATCAAGAAGGTGGAAGGCTCGGAGTTCCAGGTAAGCAAGCGGACGATCGCGGCGACAAAATTGATGCCTGACGATGAAGTAGTGAGTGTACAGATTATTTCTGACAATCAGAATGTAGTTATGATGACGGAGAATGAATATGCGCTCCGTTTCCCGGCGGAGGAAGTGTCGGAAAAGAAAAAGAGCGCCGTCGGAGTGCGGGGAATGAAGATTCAGAAAAAGGATGCGGTAGAGAGCGTCTACCTGTTCGAGGAGGGTGCGGAGAGCAAAGTCATATTCCATGACAGGGAAGTGGCTTTGAACCGTCTCAAACTGGCGAAACGTGACGGGACGGGAACAAAAATGAGAAAGTAGATGAGTAGATATGGCGATTGTAGGAATTGATTTAGGAACGACAAACAGTCTTGTCAGCGTCTGGCAGGGAGATTCGTGTACCTTGATCCCCAATAATCTGGGAGAATATCTGACTCCGTCCGTTGTGGGCGTGGATGAGAACGGCGAGATATTGGTGGGAAGGACGGCAAAAGAACGATTGATTTCGCATCCTGGCCGGACGGCGGCGAGTTTCAAACGGTTCATGGGAACAGAAGAAGAATTTTCCCTGGGAGGGAGAAGATTTTCGGCGTCAGATCTGTCTTCCTTTGTCCTGAAACAGTTAAAGGAGGATGCGGAAGCCTTTTTAAAGGAGCCGGTAGAGGAAGCGGTCATCAGCGTCCCTGCATATTTCAATGATTTTCAGCGCAATGCGACGAAAATAGCCGGAGAGCTTGCAGGATTTAAGGTGGAAAGGATTGTAAATGAGCCTTCCGCCGCGGCGCTCGCTTACCGGTTCGGAAAAATGGAGGAGGACCAGACGTTCCTGGTATTTGATTTCGGCGGAGGCACTTTGGATATCTCAATCGTGGATGCTTTTGATAATGTGGTCGAGATCACGGCGGTGGCGGGAGACAACCATCTGGGCGGCGACGATATCAATAAGGCGATAGCGGAGAAATTTCTCAGCGTCAGAGGACTGGATTTTGGGATGCTTACAAAAGAAGAGTGGGCGGCGCTTTTAAAGTCTGCGGAGAAACTCAAAATGGAGTTGTCAAACAGCCCGCAGGCGGAAATGGAGGCGGTGATATCGGGACGGCTCTATGGGATGCAGATGGATTCCCGGGGGCTTCTCGAAGTGTCTACGCGGATTATGGAGAGCATCGGAACACCTCTCTCCCGGGCCTTAGTCGACGGCGGGTATGACTGGAAGGATATTGACGACATCATCCTGGTGGGAGGGTCCAGCAAGATGCCTTTGGTGCAGAATTATCTGCAGTTTCTCAGCGGGAAAAGACCTCTTAGCAAGATCGACCCGGACGTAGCGGTTGCTGTAGGCGTAGGGATGTACGCGGGAATCAAGGAGAGGATGGCCGTAGTAAAAGATATGATGCTGACGGACATCTGTCCGTTCACTTTGGGGATAGAGGTTTCTCAGGAGGACCGGGAGGCGCCGTCTGTCATGTCGCCGATTATTGAGAGAAATTCTGTGCTTCCGGTCAGCCGGGCGGCGAGGTATTTTACTGCGAATCCATTCCAGCAGTTCTGTACAGTCGTCATTTTACAGGGAGAGCACAGGATCGCAAAACAGAATTTATGCCTTGGAAGGCTGGAGGTGCCTGTGCCTGTCGGTAAGACCGAGCAGGACCGGGAGGCCATCGACGTCCGTTATACCTACGATATGAACGGGATTTTGGAGATCGACGTGACGGTGGTTAGTACGCAGGAAACAACCAGCAAAGTGATTGTGAACCCATCTATCCGCCTTACGGAGGAAGAGATTCAAAAAAGGCGGGAAGAGCTGCAGAAATTGAAAATCCATCCCAGGGATCAGGAAAAGAACCGACTGCTATTAGCGAGGGGAGACAGAGTATTTGAGGAAAATACCGGGGATGTACGGAAATACGCCGGACGCTTTATGGGAGAATTTACCGCCGCCTTAAATACCCAGGATGCAAGAAAGATAGAAAAGGCATATACGAGGACGAGCGAACTTTTGGATATTATTGAAAATTCTCCCAAAAGGTCGGTGATCGTGCGGCTGGATAAATATTTGTACGATGAATGGAGAAAGGAGCAGTAATGAACTGCTATGAAGTGCTGAATATCGAGCCTACCAATGATATTAAGGCCATCAAAAAGGCTTATGCCAGAAGGAGCAGGGAGTTTCATCCCGAGGAGCATCCTGAGGAATTTAAGGTCCTGCACGATGCATATGAGGAAGCCGTCCTGCGTGCGAAATGGAGCAGCATCCCCTTTAGCGGGAAGGTAAGCCACTATATGGGAGATACGGTGCCTATGTTCGCAGAAGAGGAAAATACTGCGGACGGAAGCGGAGAAGAACCGTCGGATGCGCAAGAGGAGCCGCACACAGAAATGCCGGAAATAAAAGTACCGGAAATAAAAGCGCCGGATATGATGAAGTCCGGCGAGGAACAAATGTGGGACGCCCGGTTCGAGCAGATCGCTTCCGCGGGGAATCAAAACCAGGGAATGACGGAGCAGGTGCGAAAGGTGATCGGTAAGATGCATGAATTGTATATGGATGAAACCGAACGGGGAAAGCTCTATCATTGGAAAGATTTCTTTGACGATCCGCAGTTGGCGGAGGTGTTCGGATCCAGAGCTTTTTTTACAGAATGGTATCGATTCCTCCAGACTCATTCCCTTTTTACTATGCAAGTCTGGCAGTATTTTGCTTCCTTGGACGGCAGCAGATTTTCGGGAGAACCGTATGGGATCCGGAGGTTTCCATATCAGTTTTATATCGAAAGAATGGGGACGCTCCGGCAGGAGAAGGCAGAGCCGCCTGAAAAGAAGGAACCCGTACAGGATCCGGAAAAAACAAAGGGAATATCCGCTGCAATAAAAATCGCGCTTTTTGCCGCCGTACTTGCCGGAAGCGCGCTCTCAAGCCTTCTTTTGGGCATTTTTGTAGGCGAGGTGCTTGGATAGGAGGAGATCATATTATGCCGGAGAGTATGAGAACTGATAAAAAGTATTTGCAAATAATAGGGATCGTGCTGCTTATCCTGGTATCGATCGTTGGGTTTATCCTGGGATTTTCCGTTGGGCAGTCGAACAAGGACGATATCCGGATACAAAGAGCGCTCGGCAGGATATCGGTTTATGAGCCGATCAATTTGGAACGTACGGCGCACGGAAACGACGGTATGATAGAGGAGAATGTCCTGGAGGACTATTTAAAAGAATTCCATAGGCAGACCGTGCGTGTGATGGAATATAACGAGACGCTTCGTAACTGGAATGAATCCGGAGGGAAGGCTGACCTGGAAGACCTGAAAAGGATTCAAAAGCAGAATAAAGACGCGTATGAAACACTCTCGGATATGGTAGGGGATCCGGTTAAATATGTGACTAAATATATCGCTTCTTATGGCGAGGCGTACGAGGTATGGGCAGAGGACTGGGCAGAGGCGCTTAGAGCCGCCGGATGCAGAAAGGAACTGGAAGGACGTCTGAAAGAAATGTATGACGAGAACAGGGCGATCCTGGAAAAGCTTGCAAAAGAAGGAGAGTAAAATACCCCGCGGGGCCGCGGGGCACTTCATTCTTTTTACATCATTTTTGCCAGAATTTCACTGACGAGCTTACCGTCTGCCTTCCCTTTTACCTTGGGCATCAGTTCCTTCATGATCCGTCCCTTGTCTTTGGGGACCGGCGTTTCAATGTCAAGGAGTGAAAGCACGGAAACAATGACCTCGCGTATCTCGGATTCATCCATCATTTTAGGGGCATACTGCTCTAATACAGCGATACGTTTTTCACACTCTGTTATGATATCAGTTCTTTCGGGAGGGGTCATTTCCAGCGTTTCTTTCGTCTGCTTGATCTCTTTTAAGATGACTTGTACTTCTTCCTCTTCCGTCAGGTCGGCACGTTTATCAATAGCCTTGTTTTTAAGCGCCGCCAGAAGAGAGGACAGGGTCTCTTTCGTATCCTTATCCTTTGCCTTCATCGCCGCAACCATTGCGCTTCTGACCTCATCGATCTTACTCATTTTCTTCACCTCCGTTTGCAGTCTACTCATTATTATACATAAATAAAAGAGAAATGCAAACCCGGTTTTGCTGTTAAACAGCTGGATGCGGAGATTGAAAATACAGGAAAGGGATGGTAATATAAGTAGGATAAAGTTATGAAAAGGAGAAGGAAGGTACATTGAGAGAAGAGGAATTACAGAAGATAATGGACGAGGCCCTAAAGAAGAGCCGGGAACATATTGTCTTTGGGAAAACAGCGGACTATATTCCAGAACTTGGATGCGTGGACAGGAATGATTTGGGGATCAGCATCTATACCGGAGATGGGAAACGTCTGCATTCCGGCGATACGGATATCAGATTCACTATTCAGAGTATCTCGAAGGTCGTATCTCTGGCTGTGGCTTTGGAAAGATGCGGATTTGACCGGGTATTTTGCAAAGTCGGGATGGAGCCGTCAGGCGACGCATTCAATTCATTGGTTAAGCTGGATCTTTCCAGCAACTTTCCTTTCAATCCAATGATTAATTCCGGGGCGATCGCTGTGTCGAGCTGTCTGGTATCGGCTGTTACCTTTGACGAGATGCTGGAGATCACCAGAGAGCTGTGCCTTGACAGTGGGATTCAGATCAATGAAAGGGTCTATCGGTCAGAGATGGCAAATATTGCAAGGAACAAAGCGATCGCCTATCTTCTGGAAAGCAAGGGGATTCTGGAAAACGACGTGGAACGGAGCCTGGATTTTTATGTGCGGATGTGTTCCTTGAATGTGACTACAGAAAGTCTTGCCGGTTTTGGACTGGTTCTTGCGTCCGACGGTATCCATCCTGAAAGTGGGAGACGGATGCTGGACAGCTATGTAGTTCAGACTGTGAAGACGATCATGTTTACCTGCGGGATGTATGACGGAGCCGGTGAATTTGCAGTACGAGTAGGTATACCCTCAAAAAGCGGGGTGGGAGGAGGAATCCTTTCCGTTGTGGACCGGAAAATGGGGATCGGTATTTATGGTCCGGCTCTGGATAACAAAGGCAATAGCATTGCAGGGCAGTGTATGTTGGAAGACATAGCAAAGAAATTAAAGCTTCACATATTTGCGGCGGACAGGTACAGGTAAAGGATATGGCAGGATGTATGCTTTGCCCCAGGATGTGCGGGGCAGACAGGGAAAAGGGAGAAAAGGGCTTCTGCGGGGAAGGCGCCGCAGTAAGAGCGGCCAGGGCAGCCCTTCATATGTGGGAGGAACCCTGCATTTCTGGTAAGGAAGGTTCGGGGACAGTGTTCTTTTCGGGCTGTACGCTTGGGTGTGTATACTGCCAGAATCATGAGATTTCCAGAGGGCAGGCGGGGAAAGAAATATCGGATATCCGTCTTTCGGAAATATTTTTAGAACTTCAGGAGAAGGGCGCAAATAATATCAATCTGGTGACGCCTTCCCATTTTGTCCCGCAGATACTTACAGCACTAAAACGAGCAAAAAAGTGCGGGCTGAAGATTCCCATTGTGTACAATACCGGAGGATACGAACGAGTAGAGACGCTTCAGATGCTGGAGGGTTATGTGGACGTCTATCTGACGGATCTGAAATATCTGGACGCAGGTCATGCAAAAACATATTCCGGAGCTGAGGATTATCCCCAGGCGGCATGTGCGGCGCTCTTAGAAATGGTACGGCAGACCGGACTCCTTAAGTTCGACGGGCGGGGGATCATGACAAGAGGCGTTATCGTCAGGCATCTTCTGCTTCCCGGATGTCTGGCGGATGCAAAGAGGATCGTCCGGTATCTGCACGACACCTATGGCGACCAGATCTATATCAGCCTGATGAACCAGTATACGCCGATCCCGGTCCTGGACTGTGAAAGATATCCGAAGCTTGCGAAAAAAGTGAGCAAGAGAGCATATGAACGTCTGGTGGATTATACGATCGCGCTTGGCGTCGGGCAGGCGTTTATCCAGGAGGAGGGGGCGGCAGAAGAGAGCTTCATTCCCCCTTTTACATTGGAAGGAATATAAAACTGTGCGCCGCGGCGCAGACAGGGGAAAGGAGAGTGGATATAAGGAAGAGATGGAACAATTATCGTTATTTGACGACCGCAGGGTCAGCGCGCCGCTTGCAAGCAGGCTGCGCCCAAAAGACTTAAGCGGGTTCGTGGGGCAGGAGCATCTGTTAGGCGAAGGAAAGATGCTGCGTCTTTTGATCGAAAGAGATCAAATATCATCTATGATTTTCTGGGGGCCGCCCGGCGTAGGCAAGACGACTCTGGCCAGTATTATTGCAGGGAGGACTAAAGCAGAGTTTATCAATTTCAGCGCTGTAACGAGCGGGATCAAGGAGATCAAGGAGGTCATGAACCAGGCGGAAGAGAGCCGGAGGATGGGGATACGGACAGTGGTATTTGTAGATGAGATCCATCGGTTCAATAAAGCCCAGCAAGATGCATTTCTGCCCTTTGTGGAAAAAGGAAGCATCATCCTTATCGGGGCGACTACCGAGAATCCTTCTTTTGAAGTCAACGCCGCGCTTTTGTCCCGCTGTAAGGTATTTGTGCTGCGCAGCCTGGAACAAAAAGATATGGAAAGGCTTCTTAATAATGCCTTGAAAGATCCGGCGGGATATCAAAGCCAGAGGGTGAGGATCACGCCGGAGCAGATCACGGCGATCGCCGCATTTGCGAATGGGGACGCGAGAACAGCGCTGAACACCCTGGAGATGGCGGTCACAAACGGAGAGATGAGCGCGGAGGCGGTCACGGTGACGGAAGAGGGGCTCGCACAATGCATCAGCCGGAAATCTCTTCTGTACGATAAAACAGGTGAGGAGCACTATAACCTGATCTCCGCGCTGCATAAGTCCATGCGCAACAGCGATCCGGACGCTGCAATCTATTGGATGTGCCGGATGCTGGAGGGCGGAGAGGATCCGCTCTATATTGCAAGACGGCTGATCCGCTTTGCCAGCGAGGATGTGGGAATGGCGGACAGTCATGCTCTCTCGGTGGCGGTAGCGGCTTACCAGGCATGCCATTTCCTGGGAATGCCGGAGTGCGACGTACATCTCACCCATGCGGCAGTGTATCTGGCGTCGGCGCCCAAGTCGAACGCGCTCTATCTAGCATGTGAAGCATGTAAGAAGGATGTGAAGGAGCTGAGGGCGGAACCAGTGCCCTTACAGCTGCGCAATGCTCCCACAAAGCTGATGAAAGAGCTGGACTACGGAAGAGGATATCAGTATGCTCATGACACGGAGGAAAAACTTACCCGCATGGAATGCATGCCAGAGGGCATGAAAGGAAGAAAATATTATCATCCGACAGAAGAAGGGGAAGAAAAAAGAGTGCGAAAACGCCTCAAAGAAGTGGAACAATGGAAACAGCAGGACAGTAAGGCGATGGAACTGGAGGAAGCCCCTCATATACACTCGGGGTACTTGATCTAAATCGCCTCACGGCGATAGAACTGGAGGAAGCCCCTCGTATACACTCGGGGTACCTGATCTGAATCGCCTTACGGCGATAGAACTGGAGGAAAATATGCAGAAAGTAACTTTAGGGAAAACAGGGATTACGGTAAATAAAAATGGATTCGGCGCACTTCCGATACAGAGGATTTCAGCAGAAGAAGCGGGAAAGATACTGAGGAAGGCGTACGACAACGGCGTGGATTTCTACGACACGGCGCGCCTTTATACGGACAGTGAGGAGAAGATCGGCCTGGCGCTTTCTGACGTGCGGGAGAAAATCTATATTTCATCCAAGACAGCGGCGCAGACGGCGGAGGCGTTCTGGAGGGATCTGGAGACGACTCTTGGTAATTTAAAGACAGATTATCTGGATATCTATCAATTCCATAATCCGGCCCTCTGCCCCAAACCGGGAGATGGGACGGGACTTTATGAGGCGATGCTAAAGGCAAAGGAACAGGGAAAGATCCGTCATATCGGTATTACGAACCATCGGCTTGCTGTAGCCAAAGAAGCGGTAGAAAGCGGGCTGTACGATACCTTACAGTTTCCGTTCAGCTATCTTTCTTCAGAGCAGGAGCAGGATCTGGTCTGCATGTGCCGCAGGGCGGATATGGGATTCATTGCAATGAAGGCGCTTTCAGGAGGGCTGATCATGAATTCTGCGGCGGCGTATGCATTTATGCTGGAGCAGGAAGGCGTACTTCCGATCTGGGGGATCCAAAGGGAGAGAGAGTTGGATGAGTTCTTATCATACCAGGAGAAAGAGCCGGTGATGGAAGGGAAGATCAAAGAAGTCATCGAGCATGACCGGGAGGAACTTAAGGGCGAGTTCTGCAGGGGATGCGGATACTGTATGCCGTGTCCGGTAGGAATCGAGATCAATAACTGTGCAAGAATGTCG
>CAMNWW010000076.1 GCA_946566415.1 uncultured Lachnospiraceae bacterium
TCCATGAAGAAATTACGTATGGGGATATGCACAGTAATGGGGAGAACCTGTGGAATTTCCTTTATTTTACGGGATATCTGACGAAAGAAAGTGATTATTTTGAAGGGAAATATACGTATTTGAAAGTGCGGGTTCCCAACATCGAAGTCATGACTATTTATGAGAATACAATCATGAATTGGATGAAAGACCGGATAAAAAAAGAAGATTTTCACGATCTGTACCGTGCGATGGAGGAGGGAAATGCAGAAAAGATGACCGATATACTGAACGGGCAGCTTTTCCAGACAATCAGCTTCTATGACAGTGCAGAAAACTTTTACCATGGATTCCTTACGGGAATCTTAAGCCAGAGCGAGAATTATCTGGTGAAGTCGAATCGTGAGACGGGAAATGGAAGGTCGGATATTATGGTGAAAAGTCCGTCCCTTCGGGGCAGGTCCTTTATTCTGGAAGTAAAAGTGTCGGATTCGATTAATGAGCTGGAAAGCGATGCAGGTAAGGCATTACAGCAGATATATGACAAGAAATATATGGAGGAACTTCGCGCAGAAGGATACCGTAAAATCGACTGTTTTGGGATCTCCTTCTTCAGAAAGGATTGTGAAGTTCTGGCCGGAAAGAAACTGCTTTATCCCATTTAGAACCGTATAAGTATAGATATACGCTCATTAGAAAAAGGGGACGCCCCCGCTCCCCTTTCTCTCCTCTATTCTTTCATAAGCGTTGGATCCAAGTCAAACAGGCTCATCTGTTTTCCGCCGTCCGCTCCTCTCCTCTTATCCGCCTTCTCCCGGCATATTCCTTCCTGGGAAATATCTCTGAGGAATTCCGACTCTTCCCCGGACGTGGTCAGGATCAGTTCATCCTTTCCCCTCGTAATCCCTACATAGAACAGCCTTCTTTCTTCTTCTATATCCGTCATGTGCTTTTCGCTTTCAAAAGGGATCGTCCCCTGGTTTACACCAAAAATGATCGTCACCGGGAATTCCAGACCTTTCGCGCCATGCAGGGTCATTAAATTCACAGCGCCTTTCGGGCATTTTTTTCCTCCGGAACGCCGCAGATCGCCTTCTGTTCCCAGCATAAGCTCCTCAAGAAACTCCTGCATACGTGAATGGAATACCGCCATGCGGCAGAATTTCTGCATCGCCTTGTTTTTTTCAAGCCCCAGGTCTTCTATCCATTCATCCAAAATCTTTTCCGGGCGTTTTTTCTTTAGATACGGACGGTATTTCTCCGCCATATTCTCATAAATACTTCCGCTCAGTTCGTCCGTCTCCAGATCCAGACCCCACAGCAGTTTCAGGGCGGACCGCTTCCCCTCGCTCCTCTCGGAATTTTCCGTCTCTGTCTCTATAAGGCTTTGGAAAAAGGCGCTTGTTCCCCGCACCTTTGCATCCATAAGGAAATCGTCCCTTCCCGCTATTACGTAGGGAATCCCTTCCTTTTTCAGGCATGTCTCCAGAATGTCCGCCTGACGGTGGGTACGGTATAATACCGCGATCTCATCAAAAGCCCTAGCCCGGCCTTCCTCTTTCAGGAAAATCTCCTGGGCTTCCAGCATACCGATTCCTCCCGCAAGCCGGTTAATTTCTTTGGCAATAAAAATCGCTTCCGCCATCTCGCTTGCCGCCGTCACCACGCGCACTGCGCGCATGTCGCGCATCGCGTGTCCATCCTGCATCATGGGTCGGAGAATTCTCCTTCCTCCCGGATTGTTAGAGATTACTTTCTCTGCTAAGGATAGAATCTGCGGCGTCGAACGATAGTTTTGCGTAAGCGTGATTTTATGAAGGTCGGGAAAATCCTCTTCCAGTTTTTTGAAGCACGCGGCATCCGCGCCCCGGAAACCGTAAATTGCCTGATCAGCGTCTCCAATTACATAAAGCTGCCTGCCTCCATGATTCCAGGCTTTGATCAGACGGTACTGTAACGGGCTGATATCCTGGAATTCATCCACCATAAGATATGTAAAACGTGCTTCCGCTGTTCTTTCTTTTGCAAAGCGCAGCGCTTCCAAAAGCAGGTCGTCAAAATCCAACATCTTCCTGTCCGTCAGATATTGTTGATAAGCTGCGGCCGCCTCCTTTATTTCTTCTTTTACCTCTTCTTTTATTTCTCTTTCTATTTCTTCCCTTTTTTCTTCCTGCGTCTCATCTGCACTGTATCCCGCCGTTTTTAAGCGTGAGACTGCCAGCAGAAATTCTCCCGCCGATATATCAAGTCCCCTCTCTTTTATCAGGGAATCCGCCAGCTCCCGCATTTCCATTTCCCCGGCGAGGGTAAATTCTTTTCCTGCTTCCTTAAGCTGGTTCAGGGCAAGCATATGGAAAGTTCCGATCTGCATCTGACGGATACTTTTCCCTTTTCCGATCCGTTTCTGAATCCGCTCCCTCATTTCCTTTGCCGCCTGGTTCGTGAAGGTGACCGCCGTAATGTTTGCCGGACGCACCCTCCTTTCTTCCATCAGATACAGAATATGGGATACCAGAGTATGAGTCTTCCCCATCCCCGGTCCGGCGGTGACTGCTACGACACTTTCCGTCGCTGCGGCCGCCTCCTGCTGCCTTTCATTCGGAAGCAGCGCTTGTTTTTCGGAAAACACCGTATCCTCCGATGCTGTCTGTTCTCCTGGGACTGCCTGTTCTCCTAAAGTTCCTTGTCCTTCCAGAACCTTCTGTTCTCCTGCGGACACCTGCCCTTTCCTTTTCGACGACGCGCCCATTTTCTCCGATTCCATTCCCGGAATCGAGGAGAAGAAACTCATCTGCCCGTCCGTCTGCATGATTTCATCCGGTGTGAAGAGACGGATGATGCCATATTCTCCATCATATCCCGGAAGCCGTGTCACCTCGCCTTTTCTAAGCCTTCCAATCCCTTCTGAGATCAGCCGCCCCGACACACTCCGTATCTCCTCCAGCGGAAGCTCCCGCAAAATCTGAAACTCTGCTCCCAGCTTTTGCAGCATATTCTGGTACTCCTTCTGCACCGCTGCACTTGACGGGGCGCGACCGATCGATGCGCCGATCACTTCTGGAAGCGGCATCAGGCTTTCAAATGCCGCCGCATTTTTTCTGATATACCCTTCCTCCCTGTCCGCCATCTGCTCAATTCTGTGGGACACGCCGATCGTGATCTTCTTCCCGCACACCGGGCAGACTCCGCCGTACTTCTCCGTCTCCTTAGGACTCAGACATAGATTACATTTCCGATGCCCGTCAAAATGATATTTTCCCTCTTCCGGGAAAAATTCGATCGTGCCTGCAAGCCCTTTTCCTGTCTGGATGGCGGCCTGGATTCCTTGGTAGCCCTGCTGTGCAAGGTCAATATCCAAAAGATTCGCCTCTCTTCCTAATTTTGCCGGAGAATGGGCGTCCGAATTAGAAATCAGCTGATACCCATCCAGCGCCGACACCCGCCAGTTCATAGGCGGATCCGAAGAAAGCCCTGTCTCCATGGCATGAATATAGGGCGTCAAGTCTCCATAGCATTCTTCTACTGAGTCAAATCCGGAAAACGCTCCAAATAAAGAAAAATGCGGCGTCCAGATATGCGCCGGGACATAGACCGCGTCCGGACAGGACTCTAAAATAATTTCCAGCAGGTCATGGCAGTCCAGCCCCAGGATCGGCCGTCCGTCCGAATGGATATTGCCGATCGCTTCCAGCTTTCGCGAAATGATTTCCGCATCCTCAAGATTCGGCAGGATAATCAGACTGTGAACTTTACGGACACGTCCGTTTTTCTTGTAGATCGAACTGATTTCCCCGGTAATGATAAAATACGGCTGCATGTTATCTGCAGCCATATCATTTTCGATCCGATACTCTTTTTTCAATGTATACAGCCCATCCACCGCCGGCTCCAGTTTTTCTTCCAGTTCTTTACGCCACGCCGGATGCGTAAAATCCCCGCTGCCAACGATATGAATTCCTTTGCGTCTCGCCCATAAGTCCAGATGCTCCGGTGTACAGTCCTTGCTCGTCGCACGGGAATAGCGCGAGTGGATGTGAAGGTCCGCTATGTACATTCAAATACCTCCTCTGATGGTTTTCTATTGCCTAAAAGTCAACCCCCGTTTCCCTACTCCACGATCCCGACCATCTCTCCAACCGTCCCGAAGCCATACTTCCTCATATACGCCTCAATCCCGTCGACAATCTCCATCGTCACCGACGGATTATGGAAATTCGCGGTTCCTACTGATACAGCAGTCGCTCCAGCAAGGATCATCTCAATGGCGTCCTCCGCGCTGAAAATACCGCCCATTCCAATAATCGGAAGCTTTACCGCCCGGGCAGCCTCATAGACCATGCGCACAGCGACCGGGTGGATCGCTGGCCCGGACAGGCCGCCCGTCCGATTTGCCAGAAGAAACTTGCGGCGGTTTATATCAATCTTCATTCCAGTGATTGTATTGATAAGAGACACCGCGTCCGCGCCTCCGGCCTCCACCGCGCGGGCCATCTCTCCGATATCCGTCACGTTGGGACTCAGCTTCATGATCACCGGCTGCTTTGCATACCGTTTCACCGCACGGGTGATCTCCTCCGCCGCCTTGGGATTCTGTCCGAAAGCGATTCCCCCTTCTTTTACATTCGGGCAGGAGATATTGATTTCCAGCATATCCACGTCCTCGCCCGCAAGACGTTCTACCGTCTCGCAATAATCCTCCTCGGATTTTCCGCACACATTGACGACAATCTTTGTGTCAAATTGCCTTAAAAACGGAATATCACGTTTACAGAACAGGTCAATCCCAGGGTTTTGAAGCCCGACCGCATTCATCATCCCGCTGTGAGTCTCCGCAACTCTCGGAGTCGGATTCCCCGCCCATGGAATGCTTGCCACACCTTTTGTCGTCACCGCACCCAGACGGTTTAAGTCCACAAAGTCCGTATATTCCGCGCCGGAGGCGAATGTCCCTGACGCCACTGTGACCGGATTCTTCCATGTAACGCCCGCTATATTTACCTCAAGGCAAGGATTTTGATTCATTTTGTTCATCAGATTTCCACCTCCGTAGACAAGAATACCGGGCCGTCCTTACAAATCCGTTTATTATTCACATTACTGTGAGAGTCCTTCTCCATTGTCCGGCATACGCACGCAAGGCAGGCGCCGATTCCGCACGCCATTCTCTCCTCCAGGGAGAGATAACACTCAACTTTCTCTTCCCCGGCATACTTTTTAATTGCACGCAGCATGGGAGTTGGTCCGCAGGCATAGATAATATCCGCCCTCAGATTATTTTCCCGGATCGCATCCAGGACGTTACCCTTTGTCCCAACGCTTCCGTCTTCCGTTGAAATATAAAGCTCTCCGTTCTGCTCGAATTCCCTGCGCAAAAAGGTTTGGCTGTCGCGGTATCCCGCCACAATCTGCTTTTTACAATGAAGCTGTTTTGCCAGCTCCAAAATCGGAGGAACGCCGATTCCCCCGCCGATCAGAAACGCCGTCTTTCCCTCTGCCCTGTCAAGCGGAAACCCGTTTCCTAAAGGTGCGATGATCGGAAGAGTATCCCCTTCCTTCATCCGTGAAAACAGCTCTGTCCCCGTCTTCTCTCCCGTCACACGGTACACCACACGGAGCACTCTATTCTCCTTCTCGATCTCGCAAATGCTGATAGGTCTTGGAAGGAGCTTACTTGGATCATTCGTATACATTGATATAAACTGCCCGGGCGCAGCATTTTCCGCCGCATCCGTGCGAATCCTCATACTGAAAATACCGTCCGCGATCTCTTCCTGAGATACTACGACTGCAGTTTCTCTTTTTCTTTCCCCCATGATTCCCTCCTATTGTCCCAGAGCTTCCCGGATGTCCGCCGCCATCGCTTCCACCGCCGCGCGCGACGCATCGCCGAAATTCTCTGGACCGAACTTCGCGTAAGCTTCCTGCTTGTACGCCGCAATAATGCCGCGGGAAGAATTTACGATCGCGCCAAGCCCGTCCTCATTAAAGAAATGAACCAGGTCTTTCCCTTTTCCGCCCTGCGCCCCGTAGCCCGGAACCAGAATATATGCTTTGGGCATGATTTTTCGGAGCGCTTTGCCCATCTCTGGGTAAGTCGCCCCCACGACCGCTCCGATATAACTGTACTCGTCTCCCATGTGGCTGCTTCCCCATTCCGCCACCTTTTCTCCTACCAGCTCATAGAGCGGACGACCGGATATCTCACGGTCCTGGAACTCTCCGCTTGAAGGATTCGATGTCTTCACCAGAATAAACAGCCCTCTTTTCTCTTCCTTGCACACTTCGATAAACGGTTTCACCCCGTCCGAACCCAGATAGGGATTCACTGTGGCAAAATCCTCGCCGAACGGCACAAAGCTTTTGCTTCCGACCTGCACTCTGCCTAAGTGTCCTGCTGCATACGCCGCCGAGGTGGAACCGATATCTCCCCGTTTCACATCGCCGATCACGACAAGCCCTTTCTCTTTGCAATAGTCAACCGTCTTTTTAAACGCAGTAAGCCCCGGAATTCCAAACTGCTCATACATGGCGATCTGCGGTTTTACAGCCGGTATCAAATCCCATACCGCATCCACGATCCCCTTGTTAAACTGCCAGATAGCTTCCGCCGCTCCTTCAAGAGTCTCGCCGTATTCAGCAAATGATTTCTTCTGTATGTGCTCCGGCACATAACTCAGCATCGGGTCAAGCCCTACTACGATAGGCGCCCCGGTCTTCTTGATGTTCGCGATTAATTTATTGATCATTCTTTTCCTCCTGTTATCGTTTGTTCCTGTCGTATACAATTTTACCGTCCACAATAGTATAAACCGTCTCACCTTTCACAGGATACCCCTGGAACGGTGTATTTCTCCCCTTTGATACAAATTTATCCGCATCGATTCTATACTCCTTTGACGGGTCGAATATCATCAGATCGGCGGTCTTCCCTTCTGAAACCGATCCCTTCTTGTCCAGTCCCAATATCCGCGCCGGATTATAGCTCATCTTCTCCGCCATCTGCATCATTGTCAGAAGTCCGGTTTCAACCAGCACCGTGTAAGTGAGCGCCGCGCTCGTCTCAAGTCCCACAATGCCGAACGCCGCTTTTGACATAGAGCCTTCTTTTTCATTTGCCGCATGAGGGGCATGGTCCGTTGAGATCACGTCCATCACATCCTCCGCCAGACCTGCCCTCAGGGCGTCTCTGTCCTTACGGCTGCGAAGCGGCGGGTTCATCTTGAAGTTCCCATTATCTTCTGTGATATCGTCCGTACACAATGTAAAATGATGCGGGCACACCTCCCCGGTGACCGGAAGTCCTTCTTTCTTGGCAAGACGCACCATCTCCACACTGTCCTTTGTCGAACAATGGCAGAGATGAAGCCTGACTCCCGTCTCTTTAGCGAGCAGAATATCCCGCGCCACGATCACGTCTTCCACGGCGTTCGTGATTCCCTTAAGCCCCAGCTCTTCCTGCTTTTTCCCGGCATTCATCACGCCGCCTTCCACCATGTTGATATCTTCACAGTGGGCAAATACAGAGATTCCCAACTCCTTTGCCGTCCTCATCCCTTTGCGGTACAAGGCTGCGTCCATAACTGATTTACCGTCCTCGCTTATCGCGTGGCAGCCAGCCTTCGCCATCCCTGCAATATCCGCCAGTTCTTTCCCCTTTTCTCCTTTCGTGACGGCTCCAAGCTGGATAACATGGACAGGGCATTCTGTCTCTGCCCTTTTATGCAGTTTCTCTACCATTTCTTTAGAGTCTGTCACCGGCTGCGTATTCGGCATGGCGCAGATGGTCGTAATCCCGCCCCGCGCCGCCGCCGCTCCCCCGGTCGCCAAAGTCTCCTTGTAGGTCAGCCCCGGATCACGCAGATGTACATGGAGGTCAATAAGCCCCGGAAGTACATACATTCCCTCCGCGTCGATCACTTCGTCCGCCGCATCCGCGATATCCTTCCCGACACACGCAATACATCCGTCCTCAACCAGAACGTCCCTTACAGCGTCCAGCTTTTCCTCCGGATCCACCACATGCCCATTTTTAATCAGTATTCTCATTCTTTACTCCTCAATCTGCTTCCGAACTTCTTCGAGAGCCGCGTCTAATTGGTTATCTGCTTCCGGATTTTCTTCATCCTTCTCAAATTCCACCTCCACATCGGGCTTAATTCCTATTTTATGGATATTACGCCCCTTCGGGGTAAAATACTCAGAAATCGTAAGCTTCACACAGGTTCCGTCTTTCAGGTCAATAATCTGCTGAACAATTCCTTTTCCATAGGTCGTCGTCCCAACAATCGGTCCAAGCTCATAATCCTGAATAGCGCCCGCAAAAATCTCCGCCGCGCTCGCACTATTCCCGTCTGCAAGCACTGCCATCGGCTTGGTGAATTGATGCTCCTCGTCGGAAGTCAGCTCTTCCTTTTTCCCGTTTTTATCCTCCGTATATACAACCGTCCCCTCGGGAAGCAAAAGATCCAAAATGTTGGAGACCGTCATCAGATTCCCGCCGGGATTTGCCCGAAGGTCTACCACAAGCCCTTTCATCCCTGCATTCTCCAGCTCCTTTAGCGCGCTCTCAAACTGAGAGTATGTGACGGAGTCGAACTCTGTAATACGGATATACCCGATGTCATCCTCCTTCATCTCATACGCGACTGTTTCCACTTCTATTTTCCTCCGCCGTATATCCAAAACGACCTCTTTCGCATCATCCCCCCGCAGTACGGTGAGTTCCACCATGGTATCCTCCTCGCCGCGGATCTTCTGGACTACATCGGAGAGGTCGACGGCCGCCACTTCCTCCCCGTCTACTTTGTAAAGGATATCGTCTACCTTTACTCCTGCTTCCTCGGCAGGACTCCCCTTATAAACCTGTACAGCCGTAATCACTTTGGTGTTCAGATTCTGGGAAAATACGACTCCGATCCCGGAATACTCTCCGCT
>CAMNWW010000077.1 GCA_946566415.1 uncultured Lachnospiraceae bacterium
TGAAGTTTGAAGAAGATTTTTCCAAAAAGATCAAAGAATCCATGACATCCGAGAATCTGATTACAGCTCCGGAAGGAATTACTCTGGATGAGGCGAAGCAGATCTTGGCGAGGGCAAGGAAGGAAAAACTTCCTATTGTTGACGATGATTTCAACTTGAAGGGGCTTATTACGATCAAAGATATAGAAAAACAGATCAAGTATCCGCTTTCGGCGAAGGACAGGCAGGGAAGGCTTTACTGCGGAGCGGCTATCGGAATTACTGCGAACTGCCTGGAGAGGGCAGAGGCTCTGGTCAAGGCTAAGGTCGACGTGGTGGTTTTGGATTCGGCGCACGGTCATTCCGCCAATGTGATTCGTACCGTGAAGATGATTAAGGAAGCATTTCCAGATCTTTCTGTCATTGCAGGGAATGTGGCGACAGGAGATGCTACGAAGGCGCTTATCGAGGCGGGAGCCGATGCGGTTAAGGTCGGTATTGGACCGGGATCAATCTGTACGACTCGTGTGGTGGCCGGAATCGGTGTGCCGCAGATCACGGCAGTGATGGATTGTTATGAGGTGGCGAAAGAATACGGAATCCCGATTATTGCGGACGGCGGCATTAAATATTCCGGAGATATGACGAAAGCGATTGCCGCGGGTGCGAATGTATGTATGATGGGGAGCATATTTGCCGGGTGTGACGAGAGTCCTGGAACTTTTGAATTGTATCAGGGAAGGAAATACAAAGTATACCGCGGAATGGGGTCTATCGCGGCTATGGAGAATGGAAGCAAGGATCGTTATTTCCAGTCAGATGCTAAAAAATTAGTTCCTGAAGGCGTGGAAGGAAGGGTCGCATACAAGGGAACGGTTGAGGATACCGTATTCCAGCTTATGGGAGGTCTGCGATCCGGTATGGGATACTGCGGCGCTCCGGATATTGAGACATTGAAGGCGACAGGGAGATTTGTGAAGATATCATCCGCGTCCTTGAAGGAAAGCCATCCGCATGATATTCATATTACGAAAGAGGCGCCGAATTATAGTGTAGATGAATAAGGTATGAATTATAGGAAAAGAATGTGCGGCGCACATTCTTTTCCTATACTGGGTTTAAGAAAAAAATAAGAGAAAGTTCAAAGAATGTTCCCTGTAGCTGTGTTATACTCAAGAACATACTGAGGGATCGGGAATGGTGTTATGGACGGCAGGAGACAAAAGAGAAAGCATAAGAAGTATTATGGCGCCCGCCAAGGAGGGCAAAGTACGAAATATACAAGAAGGCAGAAAGTTTTGCTCCAGCGCTGCCTGCTGATCGGCGCAGTCGTTCTCCTGTTTTTACTTATCATACTGGCGGCGTTCCGCATTTTGGCGGCTGGACAGGAAGATGAGGAAGTGTATATAGAGCTTGACAATTCGGACATCAGCGCTCAAAAGCCGGAGATGAAAGTAGATCTTCTAACAGTGAATGAAAATTCGCGTCCCGGGAGTCAGTCGGGGAAGATCACGGGAATTGTGATTCATTATACAGCGAATCCGGGATCGACAGCACAGCAGAACAGGGATTATTTTGAAGGCCTGAAGGACTCAGGACAGACCCAGGCAAGCAGCCATTTTGTCATTGGATTGGAGGGCGAGATCGTGCAGTGTGTTCCCACCTGGGAGGTGGCGTATGCATCCAACCAAAGGAATCAGGACACCGTCTCTATCGAGTGCTGCCATCCGGATGAGAGCGGGAAATTTACGGAAGAAACCTACCGTTCTATGGTGCAGCTTACCGCGTGGCTTTGTAAAAAGTTTGAACTTACCGAGGATGACGTGATTCGGCACTATGATGTGACGGGTAAAAATTGTCCGAAATATTTTGTCGAAGAAGAGGGCGCTTGGAAGCAGTTCAAGAAGGATGTCGGGTATGCGCTCAGCAAATGACGGCATGCTTAAGATTAAGATGAAAAAGAGAAAGCAGGAATGACTATGAAGAATTATAATATTTTCCTGATTGGATTTATGGGGGTCGGAAAGAGTACCGTTTCCGAATGCCTGAGCAGGGAATACGGCATGGAAGCAGTGGAGATGGATGAGGTTATCGCAGAAAGGGAAGGCATGAGTATTCCGGATATTTTTGAAGAGCGGGGAGAGGAGTATTTCCGCTGTCTGGAGACGGAGCTTTTGATTGAGCTTAGGTCCCACGAAAACGCTGTTATTTCTTGCGGCGGCGGGACCGCTATGCGGGAGCAAAATGTGACGGAAATGAAAAAGAACGGAAAAGTAGTGCTTTTGACAGCTTCTCCCGATACGATTCTGGAAAGAGTGAAGGACAGCGATGAGAGGCCGCTTCTTAACGGGCATAAGGATGCGGGATATATCAGCAGGCTGATGGAGGCAAGAAGAGAAAAATATGAGGCGGCGGCAGATATCGTGGTGAGTACCGAGAAAAAAAGTGCGTCGGAGATATGCCGGGAATTGCTTAATAAATTACAGGAAATGGATGACAGAAAGGAATTATAAGGATGTTTCGTACGTTTTATCCGGATGACTATAGAATGTCTGTGTATGTAATGGATTTTCAAGAGATCTACGAAAAGGGGTATCGGGGACTGATTTTTGATATCGACAACACACTGGTTCCGCACGGTGCGCCTTCCGATAAGCGGTCAGAAGAATTGTTCGCAAAGCTCCGGGAAATTGGATTCGATACCTGCCTGATTTCTAATAATCAGGAGCCCAGGGTAAAGCCTTTTGCAGATAAGGTGGGAAGCAAGTATGTTTTCGATGCACATAAGCCGTCGGTCAGGAACTATCAAAAGGCTATGAAGCTTATGCATACGGGAACGAAGACGACACTGTTCATCGGCGACCAGCTTTTTACCGATGTCTGGGGGGCAAAAAGAAGTGGGATCAGAAGTATCCTTGTAAGGCCGATCCATCCAAAGGAGGAGATTCAGATCGTGCTGAAGCGCTATTTGGAACGGATTGTTCTGTATTTTTATAAGAAGGAGAAAGAGGCAGGGAGAATCCAGCCGGGAATATGACGTGATATCTTCTGAACTTGGCTGTATAGGATGAATAATGGAAAGGAAAACAGCGCATACTACTTGTACAGTAACCGCATGAGCGGTGAGGAAAAGGAGAGCGTTGAAAATGGCGGTCGAGTTTAACAGAAGTAAGACAAAAGAGAACCTGATGAAAGCGTTTGCGGGTGAGAGCCAGGCGAGAAACAGATATACGATTGCGGCAGATACTTGTAAGAAACAAAGTATGTATGCCGTAGGAGAGATTTTCTTGTTTACTGCAGAGCAGGAGAGGGCGCATGCACAGAGGTATTATGACCTCCTGAAGAATCTTTCCGGCAATACGGTCGAGATCAGCGGGGGATTTCCAATTGATCATCATGATGACATTGTGAAACTTCTGGAATCTGCCCATCACAATGAGATGGAAGAGTACAGTGATGTTTATCAGGCCTTTGGGGACGAGGCTAAGAAGGAAGGGTTTCTTGAAGCGGCTTCTGCTTTCTATCAGATCGCTGAGATTGAGCAGATTCATGCAAAACGGTTCGCAAAGCTTAAGGAGATGCTAAAGAGCAATACTTATTTTGAACGGTCAGAGTCCGGGATGTGGATGTGCCTTAATTGTGGGAATATCCAAAAGGGAAAAGCGGTTCCGCCGCTCTGTCCGGTGTGCCGTTATGACAGAGGATATTTTATTCCGGCAGAGATGGCCCCGTATCTTGAGTTGGATTTTGTGTAAGGAAGAAGATGAAAAAGAGGTAACAGAGGTAATAGTTCAGCCATACAGCTTGATTCGGCTGCGTTGTCGCCAAATGGCTGAACTGTTGTCAGAAATGGACGGAACTGTTTGACAGTACCGTCCATTTTTGATATGTTAGGCATAGATCATGCAGGAAGGAAGTATTAAAGATGAATCCAGTAGAAGTCAGGAATATAAAGATAGGAGAAGGGATACCGAAAATCTGTGTGCCGATCGTGGGAAAGAAAAGGGAGGAGATTATAGCACAGGCTAAGGCAGTGGCGTCTCTTCCTGAAGGCTCTGTTGATTTGGCAGAGTGGCGGGCAGATTGGTTTGACGATGTTATGCAGGAAGGATATGCAGAGGATGTTCTGGGAGAACTCCGTAAAGCGCTGGGGGAAAAGCCCCTTTTATTCACATTCCGCACGGCGGGAGAAGGCGGTAAGAAGACCGTATCAGGGGAGGGCTATGTCCGGCTGATTGAACGGGCGGTCCAAACCGGATATGTGGATCTGGTAGATGTAGAATTGTTTATGGGGGATGGCACGGTAAAGGAAATTATTAAAAAAGCACATGATTTTGGAATAAAAGTTATTGTATCGAACCATGATTTTAGCAGTACGCCCGCCAGGGAGGAACTCCTTCTAAGAATGGAGAAAATGCTGGCGCTGGGCGCGGATATTCCTAAGATTGCTGTAATGCCAAAAAGCAGGGGCGATGTGCTTACACTTCTTGCGGCGACGGAGGAGATGACACGGCGCCATGCCGAATGCCCGGTCATTACCATGTCAATGGGTGAAACAGGAGTGATCAGCCGCATCTGCGGGGAAACCTTCGGTTCGGCAGTCACTTTCGGTTCGGCAGGAAAGGAGTCCGCACCGGGACAGGTGGGCGCAAGAGATCTACATACGGTACTTGGCATCTTGCACGGGAAAACAGGGGACGATAAGCGGCATACAGAAAGCAGGTAAAATGGCAGGACACAGCAAAGTATGCGAAAGTTACGGTTGAAAAATGGCAGGATTTATTATAGAATAATTTAGACAGAAGTATACGAAGAAAAAGAAGTGCCGAAGGCATATATAAGGAGGAGAACGACATGATTTCAGCAGGTGATTTTAAGAACGGTATTACTGTCCAGATCGAGGGCAATATTTACCAGATCCTGGAGTTTCAGCATGTAAAGCCAGGCAAGGGGGCAGCATTCGTGAGAACGAAGCTGAAAAATATTATCAGCGGCGGGGTGGTTGAGAAGACGTTCCGTCCGACGGAGAAGTTTGACACCGCGCATATTGACAGGAAGGATATGCAGTATCTGTACGCCGACGGCGACCTGTATAATTTTATGGATATGGAGACGTATGATCAGATCGCGATAGATAAGAATACGATCGGGGATGCGCTCAAATTTGTGAAAGAGAATGATATGGTAAAGGTATGCTCTCATCAGGGCAATGTATTTTCTGTGGAGCCGCCCCTTAACGTGGAGCTGGAGATTACAGAGACAGAGCCAGGTGTGAAAGGCGATACCGCGACGGGAGCTACCAAGCCTGCAACGGTGGAAACCGGCGCTATGGTTCTGGTTCCGTTGTTTGTGAATCAGGGAGACCGTATCAAAATCGATACGCGTACAGGAGAGTACCTGTCACGGGCATAGAATGCTGTCGGCATATTTACCAAAATTTTTACAAAGTTTTAAACCGGAGTTACGTAACACCTAACGTAATTCCGGTTTTTTTGTATGTCAATCTCGGATTTTGCATGTAAAAAAAGGTCTTGAAAGCGGGAGAAAACATCGTTATAATCATCTTACTATCCGAAATGTTTCGGGTAATCTTGTCCAAATCAAAGCTCCCTTGACGGTACATTGCAGTAGGATCTGCTAAGAGAAAGGAGAGTCAATGGATTATACGGAATTTATAGAAGCTATGCAAAGTGAGGTCAGGAAGTATGTCCCGGCGGAGGTGACGGTGGACCGCCATGCTGCGGTAAAGAATAATGGGACGGTGCGGGTCGGCTTAGTATTTATGCGCCAGGGAATCAATATGTCGCCAACGATTTATCTTGAAGAGTTTTATAAGCAGTATTTGCAAGGCGCAGGGATACTTGAGCTGGCAGGGATGTTTGCCGGTCTTTACGAGAAGGTGAAAGTAGCGGAGCCCTATCCATGCGAGGATATATTTTCTTACCAGAAAGTGCGGGACAGAATTGTCTATAAGCTGATCCAGAGAAAGACGAATGAAGAGCTTTTGCGCCAGGTTCCTTATAGAGAGTACCTGGATCTGGCTGTCGTATTTTATGTCCTGCTGGAGGGAAGTACTTTCGGCACTGCGACGCTTTTGGTGCGTAATGAACATCTGCGTCAATGGAAGACCACGCGGGAAGAGATAGCTGAGGCGGCCGGGAAGAATACGCCGCGTCTTCTTCCTGGAGCTATAGAACAGCTTGCAGAGTACATGTATGTTTTGTCGAATAAAAAGAGGAATATGGGTGCGGCCGCCATGCTGTATCCGGATATGATGGGGGAAGCCCAGAGGATGATCGGGGAGAATTTCTATATTCTTCCGAGCAGCATCCATGAAGTTATTCTTATACCGGAAAGCCATGGTGCGAACCGGGTACAGCTTGAGGCGATGGTTGAGGAGATCAATAAGACGGAAGTAGAGCCTGAAGATGTGCTTTCGGATTCGGTTTATTATTACAGTAGGAAAGAAGACCGGATTTTACAGTAGAGGAAAAGAACCGTGATTGAAACCCGTTACGATGTAAAAAGCGCTGCAGCCAAATGGTTACAGCGCTTCTCTACGTCTCTGATCAGAATCGAACTGACGCACCCGCCTCCGGAGGGCGGTGCTCTATCCACTGAGCTACAGAGACATTTAATAATATACCACTGAAAAAGAAAAAAATCAAGTATTTATTTCCAACAAAACTAGTCCTTTTTCGCTATTGACGCAGGAATTATCCGCAAGGTATCATGAGAAAGACAAAAAGGTGGGACTTTCGGGATTTTCACCAAAAAGGAGGCTTTTAGATTATGGCAGAAAAAAAATGGACCGTCATCCAGAGAATCCGGAGATACAGGCGCGCAGTCGCGGCGCTGGCTATTATGATCCTGATTCTTGCAGGGATGGTGAGAATATTTTTTCTGACCAAAGAGGAAGAACCGACGATGGTTTTTGCACCGGCCATCATAGTGAATGAAGGATGTGAGGAGATGGAAACGAATCCTCTAAAGAGGTGTGAAGACGATAAGATTAACCAGGCGGTGTCTGAGTACTATGCACGTCTTGCAGAGAATGAGGGCTATGTAGAGGAATATGCGGATATTGAAGTCTACATGAAGAATGGAAAATACGAAGGAACTTATGTGATATATGCAAGATATGAGATGAAGGTGAAAGATATTTACACGTCGGCGCCAGGTCTTGGTACGCTTTATCTGAAAAGGAATGAAAAAGAGGTGGTTTCGATCAATTCCCAAGTCGGAGAGGCGAAGCTGAAAAGTTATATCCAGGTGATCACTCAGCATGAGGACGTTAAGGAGCTGTTCCAATCCGTGCAGGAAGCATACGCAGAGGCGGTAGCGTCGGACGCTATGCTGGCGGAAGCGGTGAAGGACCTTGAGAGCGCGGCGCAGGAGAAGGACGGGCCGTGAGCAAAGAGAGGGCAAAAGAAAGCATTGCGCTTGCAGGAATGTTTCGCTATAATAAGGAAAGACATTTGATTATAGAAGAAGAGAGAGTGAGGAAGACACTATGAAGAAACTTCTGGATCTGATAACAGAAGAACTGGAACAGGCATTTGCGGATGCTGGATATGAAAAAGAATTGGCTAAAGTGACCTTATCTAACCGTTCGGATTTGTGTGAATATCAGTGTAACGGCGCTATGGCAGGCGCGAAGAAGTATCATAAAGCTCCGATAGCAATCGCAGAGGAGGTTGTGGGGAAGATTCCGGTGAACGGCATTATTGGGGCGGCGGAAGCGGTCAAACCTGGCTTTATTAATTTGAAAACAGACGATGGGCATATTGCCGAGTATCTGAACAGGATGGCGGCAGAGGAAAGGCTGGGAGTTGAAAAGGAGAAAAACCCCAGGACAATACTGATCGACTATGGCGGACCGAATGTGGCAAAACCGCTCCATGTGGGGCATCTGCGTTCCGCAATCATCGGAGAAAGCATCAAGCGGATCACCCGTTTTATGGGGAATCGTGTGACGGGGGATATTCATCTGGGCGATTGGGGATACCAGATGGGGCTTATTATTACGGAACTTAAGAAACGGCAGCCGGATCTGCCTTATTTTGACGACGGCTATACAGGAGAATACCCTGAGGAAGCGCCGTTTACAATAGGGGATCTGGAGGAGATCTATCCGTCGGCGTCCGCATATGCGAAAGAACATGAGGATTACCGGGAGGAAGCGCTCGAAGCGACATATCTTCTTCAGAATGGAAAGCCTGGATACCGTGCCCTGTGGCGGCACATTATGAATGTGTCTGTTGCGGATTTGAAAAAGAATTACGAGAATCTGAATGTGGAATTTGACCTGTGGAAGGGGGAAGCGGATGTCCAGAAGTATATTCCGGATATGGTGCAGAGATTGAAGGAAGAGGGCTTTGCCCATCTGGACGACGGGGCGCTGGTAGTGGATGTAAAGGAAGACACCGATACAAAAGAGATTCCTCCTTGTATGATTTTGAAGTCAGACGGAGCGGCTCTTTATGATACGACAGACCTTGCAACCCTTGTGGAACGGGAGAAACTGTATCGGCCGGATGAAGTCGTCTATGTGGTGGACAAGCGTCAGGAGCTGCATTTTGTACAAGTTTTCCGATGCGCGAGAAAGACAGGAATTGTGCGGGAAGATACCGACCTGCGATTCCTTGGTTTTGGAACAATGAACGGCAAGGACGGCAAGCCGTTTAAGACCAGGGAGGGCGGCGTAATGCGCCTTGAACATCTTCTTTCGGATATTACGGATAAGATGCAGGAAAAGATTATGGATAACCGGACAGTAGCAGAAGAAGAGGCGGAACATACAGCTAGGATTGTTGGGCTGTCTGCGATTAAGTACGGGGATCTGTCGAATCAAGCGTCTAAGGATTATGTTTTTGACGTAGATAGGTTCACTTCTTTTGAAGGAAATACAGGACCGTAT
>CAMNWW010000078.1 GCA_946566415.1 uncultured Lachnospiraceae bacterium
ACTCTTTTATACAATTTTCACATAATTCATTCTACTTTCTACTGTTTATTAATTGTCTAACACTTTAAGACTTCACGTTATACTGTACCATATTTTCACCTAATAATCCATGGACTTTTATATGACGTTTTTATCGTATTGCGCGTACTTAGGGAAAATCCACGCTTTTCGTAAATTCATAAATCCCGATCCCTGTCGCCAGAGACAGATTCAAAGAATCGATATCTTCCGAGTGCGCGATCCGCACACTTCTTCCCACCTCTAAGTAATCATCGTCAAGTCCCGCCGCTTCATTTCCAAAAATCAATGAAAATGCTTTCTCCTGCGGATGAGAAAAATCTCCCAGCCGTTCTTCCCCTTTGAGCATGAACGGATAACAGATTCTTTCCTCGCCGAACAGCTCCTGATATTCACTAAAATTTTTAAAATATTGTACATTCATATGGAAGATTGCGCCCATAGATGCTCTAACTGTCTTGGGACTGAACATGTCGACCGCCGGCTCGATGACCGCCAAATCTTTGATCCCGAACCCCACGCATGTACGCATGATCGTCCCCAGATTCCCGGAATCGCTCGGATTTACCAATACAACATGGTTCCTTCCATGATCCAGCGACATTTCATATTTATAAAAAATACCCAGCAATAAACAGCTTTCCTTATCCCTTACCTTTTCTATCACCCGGTCGTTTAACACAACCGGAATTCCCGCCCTTTGGCACTCGGCGGTAATCTTATCGCGGATGCTCTCGCTTGTCTTGGAATGAATATACACACTGTCCGCCGCCCCTGACCTGCAGTGTATCAGCTCAAAGGTCGGAAACGCCCCCATACAGTAGGAATAATCATATTTTTTATTATACTTCTTTATATCGCTGCTTACCATTTTCTTTTCTCCCTGATTTTCTAAACGACCAGACTAATTTTAATTATAGAAAACCGTAGATAAAAGTCAAGTTCCTTTTCTCTTTCATAAATTAATGCTCCCGCAGCCGCCAGCAGACTCAAACCTAAAAGCCATATCTTTGATCCTATCATTCTATAAATATTTCAGTTTATCAGGAAACGATACCATCGCCTGCTCCAGGCTTCTGCAAAGCCGGCCGTATGCATCGAAGGAAGCCTCCGAGCCGAGCCAGTATTTCTTTCTCTGATCATCTGCAAAAATATACAGGTATCTCTGTGTCTGAAATATGGAACTGCTCCTTTTCCGCGGCGATGTCATCCGGACTTTCTGAATTCCCAGATAAGAGTAGTACTGTCCGCCGACACGCATGCCTTCCCCATCTATAACGATCTTTTCCGCACAGATTCTGCGTCTCAGATATAATCCCACATACTGCGCGAGCAATAAAACAACAAGGGTCACTGCCATCGCTGTCAGGAAAAAAAGACGCACATTAAATGAATCCTCTGTTCGTACCGCCCACACATCCAGCATACCGACCGCCGCAAGAACAGCAAATACCACTTTTAAAATCCTTTTCATACATTTCTTTTCTTTTTTGATGAGATCAGACGCCGGAAGTAAGAATTCGTTTCGGTTTTCTTTCCCATTCAGCAGCGCTTCCACCGCTTCATCACGGTATTTTGCTTTCACTTCCGCCTTCTCTTCCACCGTCATCCGACGTACCTTTGCATCCCGCATAGCGTTAAGCAGGATTTCCAGGTCTTTTTCGCCAAATCCGTATAGCCTTACTTTCCGGGTTCCTTCCGGAACTCTAAAAATAAGGCTACATTTTACCGTTTCATATTTAGTATAAGAACCGATCCTTGCTTTTCTTATTATAGATGTATTCACATACTGTCCTAGTAAATACGTCTCCTGATGACCAAGCCGACCGATCGTGATCTGTCCTTCTGTAATTTTCACAGTAGTCCACTTAAAAAAGACGACCGCAGCTCCCATCAGCATACCGGAAAATACGGATACCGGCCAGTGAAAGACACCGTACAGTATCTCCGCCGACCCTTCCGGGAAAACCAACAGACACAAAAATGCCGCCGCGCCAAAGACGCCGCTTAAAATAAGCCCATATACTATCGTGCGCAAAACCGCCATTTTGACCGAACCTGTATATGTATTTTTTTGTACCATTGCTATACCGCCTTCTTTGCAGTTTCTAGCGCTTCAATGACACGGTCGCACCATGCGTCAAATTCGGGATCTTCTTTCTGGCATTCTTCCGGGTGGGCAAATATATAATCGAGAGCGGCCCTGACGCCCTGATCGAAGCGGACGCCTGTCCTCATATCCGGAACCACCCTTTTAAGCTTACTATTATCAAAGACTACGGACGAAGACTTATCTCCCAAAAGACCTCCTGTAAAATCGTACCCGTATTTTTTTCCCGCTTCCGCAAGAAATTCCGACGCCACATGGTACGCCTTCGGTTCCACGCCCAGCGCAGCGGCAATCGTTTCGTAGATTTGATTCCACGTCAAAGTCTCGTCGCCTGTGATCTGGAACGCTTCGCCTACCGCGCGGCGGTTTCCCATCAGCCCTGTATAACCGACGGCGAAATCCCGGCTGGATGTGAGCGTCCAAAGCGACGTCCCGTCCCCCTGGATGATAACGGGCTTTCCTTCCATCATACGCTTAACGACCTGCCACGAACCGTTTTTCCCGTGAACTCCCAGCGGAATTTTCCTCTCGTCGTAGGTGTGGCTGGGCCGCACGACCGTAACCGGGAATCCTTCTGTCCGGTACATTTCCATCAGAAATTCTTCACATGCGATTTTATCCCTCGAATACTGCCAATACGGATTGGCAAGCGTCGTCCCTTCATTTACAATATAGTCCGGCGCCGGTTTATGGTATGCGGACGCTGAACTAATATAGATATATTGCCTTGTCTTATCCTTGAACAGCCTGTAATCCCGCTTTACATCCTCTACGCGAAATCCGATAAACTCGCAGACCACGTCAAAAGAAAATTCTTTAATCTTTTCAGCGACCAACGCCTCGTCGTTGATATCCGCCGTTATATGGCGCGCCTCTTCCGGCACGGCGCTGTTCCTGCCGCCCCGGTTAAGAAGCCACACTTCCCATCCTAGTTCGTCTACAAGACGTTTTACCACCGCCGTACTTATCGTACCTGTCCCTCCGATAAATAATGCTCTCATTCCTTTTCTCCTTTTAATCTCTTGAACATTTCTCCGCGTCGATCGCAAGCACGAACATCAACGCACAGAGTGCGTCTTCCGGATGATACACATCGATCACATAGGTATCGGTCAAATGCAAAAGTTCCTTCGACACCGTAGCGACGCGCCTTCCCCCGCCGTCCAGGATCGTGTAGTCCCATTCAAAGAAATCCCCTTCAATGAAAAAAATCTTTGTTTAAACAGTAATCTCATATCTGTTACCCCTCAACTCCTTCAAATATTTCGCCCAAAGTTATTTTTATATGAGAAAATGCTCTAAGCGTAATCTCTGTCTCTGCATTATTTAGATTTTATATACTGCGCCAACACCTGAACCAACGTCTCCCCGTCAATTGGTTTAGCTATATGAGCGGTCATCCCGGCGTCCAGGCAGCGGCGCCGGTCTTCATCATAAGCGTTTGCCGTCATTGCGATGATAGGAATACTATCTGCATCTTCCCTTTCAAGCGCCCGGATAGCGCGGGTCGCAGACATTCCATCCATCACAGGCATCATTACATCCATCAGGATGCCGTCGAAGCTTCCCGGCTCGCTGTCTGCAAATGCCTCCACCGCCTCCTGCCCGTTTGATACAGATACAGTCTCGATACCTTCATCCGCCAAGATATACTGGGCGATTTCCATATTCAGTTCATTATCCTCAACCAGAAGAATTCTTATGCCGGCCAGATCCACTTTAAGCCGCTTCTCTTCCTGAACCGCCTGGTATTCCCAGTCAATCTCTGCCGGAAGCTCCACACGGAAACGGCTCCCTATATTCAGCTGACTTTCTACTTGGATGGTACCGCCCATCAAATCTACGAACTGCTTTGTGATAGCCATACCCAGACCCGTACCCTTATATGTACTTCTGGTACCGCCGTCTTCCTGGGCGAACGGCTCGAATATCCTGGGCAAAAATTCTGGTTTCATACCGATTCCGGTATCCTCTATCTCCATATAATATAGGGCTGTTTCTCCGTCTGAACCAACCTCTCCGGCACGGAAATAGACTTTTCCTCCATCCGGGGTGAACTTCACAGCATTCCCCAGAATATTGATGAGAACCTGTCTTAAATGCAGTTCGTCGCCTAATACATAAGGGTGCAAAATCTCCTCCATTTCCTCCACTAGTTCTATATCCCTTCCCTGGATCTGTCCTCCTACGATAGCCGTGCAATGCCCAATAACCTGCCGAATATCCATGGGTTCCTGACTAATCTTCGTCTTGCCGCTCTCAATCCGCGACATATCCAGAACATCATTGATCAGGCTCAGCAAATGCCTGGAAGAGCCTTCGATCTTCTTTAAGCAGTCCAGAATTTTGTCCGATTTGTCCATATTCTTCAGCGCAATCTCTGTCATTCCCATGATGCCGTTGATCGGAGTACGGATATCATGGGACATATGGGAAAGAAAATTGCTTTTTGCCGTGCTTGCCGCATTGGCGGCGTCAGCGGCTTCCTTAAGAATCTGGTTCGCTTCCTTCTGGCGTTCGATAATAAGCTGATCACCCCGCTTCGCAATGAAGAAGAATGTAAGCAGAGCCAGCATCAGAACGACCAGCGCCGCAATCGCGGAAACATAGACCACAGCCGTGTTCAAAAATGCCGTCGTCCCTGCCGCCAGCACCTTTGTAGGGGCAAAGGTGAGAACCGTCCAGTCCGTTCCCCTCACAGGAGATGACGCCACAAAATACGGCTCCGTGCCATAATTAAATTCATACCCCGCACTGCTTTTCTCCATCACCTTCTCCCGAAGATCCTCCAGCGTCCCGCCATGAATAAAAGAATACTTCTCCAGGGCTGATAAAAGATTATAGTCTTCAATAAACCCCCCGGCGCACAGATGCCGGTAGACTCTTTGCCCGCTCCGGTTTATCACATAAACATGACTCTCCCCGTCAAAAATGTCCTCATCAAAATTCTCCTGAAAGATAGCAATATCTACCGCCACGCCTACATGAGTAATCATTTCTTCCCCTGTATCCATCGGCGTATCCAGCTTTTTGATCAAAAAAAGGTAGGATTTGCCGTCTGCCCGGTAATCCAGAGATGTTACCATCTCCTGCCTCTTCTCGCCGTTCGACAAAACTGCAGAATCCCTCCAGTGGCTGCTTGCGCCGTCCGAAGCATAAAGCCGGGCGCTGCTGTCAAAGGCAATCAGTACGTTCTCCCCCAGCCCCAGGCTGGACTTGATATCTGCCAAACAGCCGGGAATATCCGCCCTCGCCTTAATATCCTCACGAACCAGAATGTTCTCCGCCGCTTCGGCAAATCGTCTATATTGAGTAACTTCAGATTCAATCACACGCGTTCCCTGTTCCGATATTTCAACAAAATGTGAACACCGCTCTTGAAATAATGTACCGTCTAAATATTGATAAAAAGTATATGTACCGGCGGCAGCCAAAGCGACCAATAGTACCGCCGCCAACATGAACAACGCCTGCTTTTGTCTCTTTTGCTTCCGTCCCAGCTCCTCTTCTAAACCTCTTTGTTCTCGCTGTTCTAAAGAAACCATGACATCGTCTCCTCTTGATACCGTAAATACATTATAACTGTTTTTTGTTATTTTACAATGCTATTAAGGAGAAGTCAATAATCAGACGTCTTGTAAAGTCCCAACAAAATTCCGGTAAATGCTAATCAATTCATCTTTAATTCTTCCACAATATTGTTTTTCTTTATCACCTGCATCGTATACAACATTGTAAAGAATACGACCAGAAAAACCCCGGCGGCAGCTATGGCCAGATATCCCCATGGGACCAGGAAATCTACATCCGCCCCCGCCCCGATGCTCCAGGAAATCGCCGCGCTTATCAGTATGGTAAATAGAGCTCCGTATATCAGTGAACGCACCCCGTATATCAGACACTCATAATTCATCATTTTCCTGAACCCTCCCGGCGACATTCCCATCGAACGCAGCATAGCAAATTCTTTCCGCCTGAGCATCAGATTCGTAGAAATCGTATTAAAGACATTTGCCACAGAGATCAAAGATATCAATACAATAAATCCATAGGTCAATACTTTTATTGCGATTAGTGTGTTCCTGTCCGTCTCGTATTGTTCCCTGTAATTTTGCAGACGCCCCTTTCCGTCCAGCCCCTCTTTTTCTATCCCTGTAACCAGCTCACGATAAACTTCCGACACATCTTCACATTTAAGACGGTAAATGGACCGCAGATTTTCCCCATCAAAATCATCCCAGAATTTCTGATACATACTATTTGGCAGAAATAGAAGTATTCTGTCACGGTAATCGGACAGCGCCGAAGGAACGTCCATAACCGCGTCGCCCAGTTCTAATTCCATCTCCTTTTTCATCCCTGTGCCGACGCCTTGTTCATCATACTCCATTGTCCCTGCCCGGAACATCCCTTCCGGCGCTTCTGCAAAAATCGTCTGTTTCTCATATCTCCGCGTATCCGAATTGAAGTTTTTTGCTGTATTTAAATACATCACCCTGATATGCTCCGCATCCTGATACCGGGAGACATCCACCTTTTGTTCTTTGGCAAACTGCCGGAAATCGTCGTCCTTAAGGACGATCAGCACCGTGTTCACCGGAACATCCTTTCCATTCCCCTCTTCTTCATATGACTGAGTATAATAGCTCAGGATTCCTTCCTGCGTCCATTTTTTTGGAACAAAAAGGGTGAAGGATGCGCTGTAGTTCTCGGAAAGCAATACGGCGTCTTTCGTCTCTTCGATTATCCTCTTTACTTTTTCCTCGTTCCCTCTTACATCGTCGTAAAGTACATATTCCAAATCCGCTTCCGGTGCGTCGAGCACGAACGCACCCGTCTGCATCAAATACAGATTGAAAAGTCCTGCCGCCGTAAAAAGTACGATACTCATCGTGAGGGAAATGACTGTGGAGCGGTATTTCTTTCTGTCCCTCTTATAATTTTTCCGCGCCATCATCCCTTCCAGGCCGAAAATTTTCAGAGTCCATTTTCCTGTCTTTACCTCTTTTGGCCGTACCCGGATATCCGTACTGGACCGGATCGCGTCGATCGGAGTAATTTTGCGTATTCTCCTGGACGGAATCCATACAGAGATCATCACGGTCACAAACGCGATAAGCGCGGCTGCCGCCATAGCCCAGACAGGCACGTATAAAGGAATCCCTTCCTTCGTTCCCTGGACCCATTTTGTCAGATTTCCACTGATATAGTGAAGCGTCACACCTGTTCCGCCGATTCCTGCAAGGATTCCAAGCGGGATTCCCGTGATACTGACAATAAATGCTTCATACCGCATCGCCTGCCGAAGCTGTTTCTTTGTCGCGCCGATGGAACACAGCAGTCCAAACTGAGCCGTCCTCTCCCTTAAGGAAATGGAAAACGCATTGTAGATCAGGGTAATGGAGCCTGCCATAATGACTGCGGTTAATATCATTATAATCCTGAGCATCACGGTATACAGATTCTGGCTATCGGCTATTCCCAGCCAGCGCAGAAGACTTTCGTTATAGAAAAATGCCGACCCGGCCCCCATATTCTTCTCTGCGAACCGGTACACTTCCCGGGGACTTTTCAGCTCAATAAACACATCCCTGTACTTTGTATCTGCGTCCGTCGGTCCGGCCAGCACGTCGTACCCCGGTCCCCAGAAAGAAACGTCCGACCAGGAAGTATAGATTCCCACCACCTTATATGTCCTGGTCTCTCTTGGGGTAAAGGTTTCACTGTCCGCATATTTCTCCCCCATATACTCATTATCCTGGGTCAGACGCTCCCCCTGATACGAACGCTCCCCCAGCTCAAGGGTCAAAATATCGCCGACCTTCGTTTTATTCTCCTCCGTCTCGCCTGCCAAAAGAGCAAGGGGCACGGCGATCTCATCCTCTTTTTGAGGCATCCGCCCCTGCGACATCTTCGCCGGAAGCATAGAAAGCGCTTCTTTTGACAGTGCCCGCACATACAGATACGGTCTTCCCGGCGTACCCTCGGCCGCGGCGTCGAACCAGGCGTACCCCATCGTCTTTACCTCTCCTGCATGTTCTACCTCTTCATTTTCTATAAGCTCCGCGGCGCTGTCCTTGTCAAGTCCGGATTCTCCAACATGCCAGTTTCCGCTATGCTCAATACTATATCCCACCATGAATCGCTGAAAGCTCGTGCCGAATGTGGCGACTGCCGTGATCATGGACGTGGACAGAATAACGCCAATGATCGTCACAATCGTCCTGGTACGGCTTTGTTTCATTGTTTTCGCCGTAATTTTAGAGAAAATATTCATTGACGGATCACCTCATCTTTCATGATTTTCCCGTCCTCAAGGGCGATGATCCGGTCTGCCTGCAGAGCTATGTTCTCATCGTGGGTGATTAAAATCACGGTCTGATGGTAAACTTCGTTGGAATATCGTAGAAGTTCCATGATATCCTTACTGTTCTCGCTGTCCAAATTCCCTGTCGGTTCGTCCGCCAGAAGAAGGGCCGGGGCATTGAGTAGCGCCCGCCCGATGGACACCCTCTGCTGCTGCCCGCCGGACAGTTGGTTGGGAAGATGTTTCTCCCTGTTTTTCAGCTTAAGCAGCTCCAAAAGTTCCTCCAGTCTTTCCTCATTTACCTTTCGGGAATCCATCAGCACCGGAAGCGCCATATTTTCCCGGACATTCAGCACCGGTATCAGATTATAGAACTGATAGATCAGTCCGATCTGCCTCCTTCTAAAAACAGCCAGTTCCTCCTCGTT
>CAMNWW010000079.1 GCA_946566415.1 uncultured Lachnospiraceae bacterium
GGGAAGAGATTCCGATTGCGGCACAGATCGTAGCTCTTGCCGATGTATATGACGCGCTTACGAGCAAACGGGTATATAAGGACGCTTATTCTCATGAAACGGCTGTGGATATGATCCTGAACGGCGAGTGCGGAACGTTTAACCCGCTGCTTCTTGAGTGTCTGCAGGACATCTCCGCAACATTAAAGACAGAGTTTGCGTCCCTTGTGGTTGAAAAGAATAAAGAAATAGAAATGATGGATACTGTGGAACAGATCATGGAAAGAGGCGAGCTGGACGTGTCTGAAAGGACGCTTAAGCTTCTGGAGCATGAGCGGATGAAGTCCAGGTTCTACGCGGATATGTCCCGTGAGATCCAGTTTGAATATACGGTTACTCCGGAGATGATGATTTTATCCGAGTGGGGCGCGGCATATTTGGGGATGCCTGAAACGATCATCAATCCAAGAGGGGAAGATTTCGGGAAAAAGATATTCGGCGGGGATGATTTTGAGATTCTTCTTACAAGAACGAAAAACGCGCCGGAGTCGAGCCCAGTCATTGAAGGCACATACCTTCTGAATATCAACGGACAAGAAAGATGGAGCAAGGTTATCACGCGTTCTATCTGGGAAGGGGAGACGCCTGAATATACCGGTGCGATTGGCAAAATTGTTGATATTAACGACGATCTGGAGAAGATAAACCGTCTGGAGAAGTTGGCGTCCAGGGATTCACTGACCGGAATTTTAAATCACAGGGCGGCGAAGGCAAGGATCAATACGATACTTGCCAGGGGAAAGCAAGAAAAAGACTACATTCTGTGCATGTTCGATCTGGATAAATTCAAGATGGCAAACGATAATTACGGACATTTGTTTGGAGATGAAGTGCTGAAGCACGTGGCGGAGACTCTCGTGGAATGTACGCGAAGCGCGGATATCATCGCCAGGATGGGCGGGGATGAATTCTTGATTTTTATGGAATACAAAAAGGATGTGGAGCCTCAGGTGAGCAGAATTTTCCAGCAGCTGTGCGGTCAGTATAAAGATTTCCCGATCCGCGTCAGCATGGGGGTCGGCCGTGCTAAGGACTGCGGCGGCGATTATGAGAGACTGTTCCATATGGCGGACGTCGCGATGTATGTGGTGAAACAAAACGGACGGAACGGTTACCGGATCTACAGTGAAGAGATGGAAGCGGCATTGAACGAGACATCCGAGGGTAAATAAAAAAAGGAAGGTAAGGAAAATGACGGTAAAAGAATGTTATGATGCAATGGGGGCGGATTACGACGACGTAATGGCACGCCTGCGGAAAGACGAGAGGGTGCAGAAGTTTTTACTTAAAGTTCTGGACGATAAAAGCTATGATCTTTTGATCAATTCTATCGAGGAAAGGAATATTTCCGAAGCATTCAGGGCGGCGCATACGATGAAAGGCGTGTGCCAGAATTTGTCTCTGACAAAACTTTATAAATCGGCAAGCGTTTTGTCCGATGTGCTGAGGGACAGGGAAGAGTACGGGGAAGACATTGAACAGCCGCTTGAGCAGGTAAAACAGGATTATAACGAGATGATCGGATACATCAGGGAACTTGCTGTATAGCCAAAGTGAAAAAGGAGGGGATAAATTTGAGCGAAGAAAAGAAAATACCATATAAAATCTATCTGGAAGAAAGCGAGATGCCTAAAGAGTGGTATAACGTGCGTGCGGATATGAAGAATAAACCGGCGCCTCTCCTTAATCCGGGTACGTTAAAGCCGATGACGTTCGAGGAGCTTAGGGGAGTGTTTTGTGATGAGTTGGCAAAGCAGGAGCTTGACGATACGACCCCGTATATTGAGATTCCGCAGGAAATACGGGATTTTTATAAGATGTACCGTCCGTCGCCTTTGGTGCGGGCATACTGCCTTGAAAAAGCGCTGGATACACCGGCTAAGATTTATTATAAATTCGAGGGAAACAATACGTCGGGAAGCCATAAGCTGAACTCAGCGATTGCACAGGCGTATTATGCGAAAAAACAAGGGCTTAAAGGCGTGACGACAGAGACAGGGGCCGGGCAGTGGGGCACTGCCCTTTCTATGGCTTGCGCATATTTGGGTCTGGATTGTGAAGTTTACATGGTCAAGTGTTCTTATGAACAGAAACCGTTCCGCCGTGAGGTGATGAGGACTTATGGCGCAAATGTGACGCCGTCTCCGTCGGATAAGACGCAGGTGGGACGCAGGATACGGGAAGAATTTCCGGGAACGTCGGGAAGCTTGGGATGCGCCATATCAGAGGCTGTGGAAGCGGCGGCTTCAAAAGATGGATATCGTTATGTACTTGGCTCTGTACTTTCTCAGGTGCTTCTCCATCAGTCTGTTATCGGACTAGAGGCAAAAGCGGCGCTTGACAAGTACAATATCAAACCGGATATGATTATTGGATGCGCGGGCGGCGGCTCCAATCTGGGCGGTCTGATTTCTCCGTTTGCCGGCGAGATGCTCAGAGGCGAGGCAGACTATCGTATTATCGCGGTGGAGCCGGCAAGCTGTCCGAGCCTGACGCGCGGAAGATATGCATATGATTTTTGTGATACAGGAATGGTATGTCCTCTGGCGAAGATGTACACCTTGGGAAGCAGTTTTATCCCGTCGGCAAACCATGCGGGAGGACTCAGGTACCACGGTATGAGTTCCGTCGTGTCTCAGCTTTATGAGGATAAGATGATTGAGGCTGTTTCCGTAGAACAGACGGCCGTATTCGCCGCGGCGGAGCAGTTCGCAAGGGTTGAAGGGATCCTTCCCGCGCCGGAAAGCAGTCATGCGATTCGTGTGGCGATTGACGAGGCGATGAAATGCAAGGAGACAGGGGAAGAGAAGACGATTGTCTTTGGACTGACCGGGACGGGATATTTTGATATGGTAGCCTATGAGAAATATAATAACGGAGAAATGAGCGATTATGTTCCGACTGACGCGGAGCTTGAGAAAGGATTCGCAGGGCTGCCTAAGGTCTAACTGTAAAAGGTAGGGTAATTTAGAAAAATGCCGGATTTTACCTGACGATTTTTGCTTTTTTACTTATGTTAACAGGCGATCTTTCCGAATATATAATTAGAAGTATATGTGATGTCAGGGTCAAAGGGTCATGAATTTATACTTGCATGAGCAAGCATGGCTTTTTGACCCCGGCATCTATATGTACATAACATGTAAACATAATATGCAGTAAGCATAGAATTTGGTTTTGGGAGTAGATGATGATGAAGAAAAGAAGATTCGGACGAAAGGCAGCAGTGGCGGCAGCCATTGCCGTAATTGGGAGCATGGCGGGACTTCTTGCGTTTGCGCAGGAGGATGTCCTGCAGACAATTATACCTGGTGCGGCTGAAAGCGCCGTCACACCCGGACAGACAGAACTGAACGCCGGGGAGACGGCAAGGTCGATGGACTGGGAATATTTCAGCACGTATTACGATGGGACTCCGGCGATAGACGGGAACTGGGCGCAGAGGATGAATGTCGACGGCGCAGGATTTAACGGTATAAACTATGCGGCGATTTTATATAATACTCTGGCGGAAGGGACGAACGGCGACGGCAATCTGGATTATATGATTGACGATGCCTTCTTTGCGCCGGAGAACAGGATATTAGTCCAGTATGGGAACGGGCAGGGCGACAGCCTGAATGCGGTGGAGATCCTGCAGACGACACTGGATACGCCCATCACGCAGGAAGAATGGAGCGAAGTCAGGCAGAACCTTGTGAACGCGTATTGTGCGTTCAAGAAGGATTTCCCGGAGGTATTCTGGCTGAACCAGAATCCAAGATTCAGCCTTGTGCCGTCGGTCGTTACAGACGAGAACGGCGCGGAGGTCGGTTATAATTATGATTTATACTTAGTCCTTGCGGACAATAACGGCTATGATATCCGAAGCGCAAGCTACCGGAGCGCGGATGCGCTTTGGTCGGCAATCAATCGGCGGAATGTAAGCGTACAGGAAATGCTGGATTTGTCCGCGGATATGGATCTGGTGGATCGTATTATGTTTTTCCGGGAGAAATCGGGCGCCGTGGCGGAGAGCATGGGATCGGATGTTCCTCTGGAGGAGCGTTCTGCACGTGCGTTTAAGCTCCTCTGTGACAATATAGGCGTTGCCTGCGTGCTGGTGACAGAGGGAGGCGGCGCATGGACAGAGTATGTGGATCTTGGGAATGGCTGGGAGCCGGCACAGGGCGTCGGCGTAGAGCTTCCGCCGCTGGATACGGAGCCGGCGGATACAGAACAGCCAGATAAAAACCAGACGAACAACACGGCTGCGGATGCCGAGAAAGAAGAAGAGGAGAAGAAACAAGAAGAGCAGAAGGCGGCTGCTGAGAAAACAAAAGAAGAACAGAAGGAAGCGGACAGGAAGAAAGCCGAAGAAGCCAAGCGGGCGCTGGAAGCAAAGAAGAATGCGGAGCTTCCAACGACAGGCGCTCCGGTGAAGAAGGAATCTGCCACAAATGAACTTCCGTCGGCGCCGGTAAGCCGGGCGACGAACCGCTTTTCGTCCAGAATCAGCGGCGAGGAGTATGGAGTGTTGATGAAGGGAGACGGCAACCCGGCGCAAAAGTCAGAGTTCATTAGCAACCTGAAAGATCCTCAGACTAATCCTCCTGTGTATGGGGATGACTGGAATGATGTGATCAGGATCGGCGCGGCGACGGACGTTACCTATGTTGCGATGAAAACGCTTGACGACACTGGAAAGGAAGTGTCCGTCTTGGATGAGAACGGCGAACCTGTCCAGTATGCGTTTGATTTGCCGAACCTGAGGATCGAGCCGGATGAGGATCACATTACCGGTGCAGGATCTTGGACGTATAATGTATATTATTATGCTACTACCAAGGATGAAAATGGAGAAACAATAACACGTAAGATTAGGATCAAGATGACCGAAGGAACGAACAGTATCTATGTTGCTCCAAAGTCGGTTACAATACTTCCGGGGGATTTCAAGTATGAGTGGACGTATACCGGAACGAATGCTTCGGATTTTAATCAAGTAGCGGGAACCTCCCTTGAGTTTGAAGGCGCTGTAGGTATGAATCCAATCACAATGGATCAGATTAAAGTCACGGTTACGCCGTCAACACGAAAGGGAATCAAAGATCCAGACGATCCGGATGCAGAGGAAAATGTGGATGAAGGCACCGTTGAGATATCCGTTGTTCAGGATAAAGGTTTTGACAGTAAGAATTATAGCATGGCGAGTCAAACACTAAGGGTTCCTTATTATGTTGTTCCTAAGGAGATTGATTGGGAAAATGATTTGGACTATCAGCTTTTAGAGAAACAATTCACTTATAACGGAGAAGCGAAGCAGCCAAAGTACAAAGTCACAGTTACATCCAATAGCAATGAAGTTCTAGATCCAAATAGGGATTATCTTGTAAATTATAGGAATAATATTAATGCCGGAACGGCCTATGCCGCTGTGTCATGTCGGGGTGGGAATCATTATAAATGGACCGGTAAGCATGAGGAAGATTTTAAAATTGAAAAGGCGGACTGGGCGACGTTGTGGCCAGACTATACGGCACTGACGGCAGCGGATACGAAGTACGGAAGAACCGGATCGTATGATTTGACGAAGTTCCTGCCGTCCGGGGCGGCGCCGGAGTGGTCGGGAAGTTTAAGTGTAGAATCCGATCCGAACAGTATTCTGGAGAGAGGATATCCGCAGATCACGAACAAGACACTGACGTGGAGGTTTAAAGATGATCCGGAGTTGAAGGATAAAGAGGCCAAAGTCTTTCTTTACGTGCCGGAGACACCAAACTATGGACAGTATACAATTGTTATTACCCTTAAGGTGGCAGGAAAGGAAGCTCAGAGGGACTTTAATTTTTCCTATGAAGAGCGCAGAGGAGAAGTCGGGACCACCATCCCGGTTCCAGCGACTGGAGAAGCGCGCGACAGCATTGTGACGTACCGAAGCCTGGATCCTGAGATCGCGACAGTGGACAATAAGGGGAATGTAACCTTGGTCAAAGAAGGGCAGACGAAGATCGTGGCTACAGCTTCCGAGACGGATTCTTATCTGGCGACAGAGAAATCCTATGATATCATTGCAGTCAGGGGGGATGTCGTACTCCTTTCGCAGTTTGAGGCGGACGGAGAGCAGTATCAGCTTGAGATGGAGAAAGGGATATCCATTGTACCACCGTTGGCTACAGGTCATTATCAACACCCTGCGGATGTGGAGAAGAAACTTCGGACAGAATTGATGAAATGGGATGGGCAGATCACAGAGGATAATATTGCATATTATGACGTTATCCTTAAGAAGCTGGACGACGATCTTGTGTGGAAGAATGTAAAAGGGGAAGACTTCCCACGGAGCGGTCTGGAGATCGTCATTCCATATCCGGATAATGCCAGCGACCGAACCAGTTTTGACTATAAGATGATTCATATGTTCTCCACCAATACAAATAATATAGAGAATGCACTTGCAGGTGATGTGGAACTTGTGGCGACTAAGGAGACTCATGAAGGATTGGTAGGTACGGTAAACGGCTTATCACCGATCGCGGTAGGTTATATCAGGACGAGGGAGACCCCGGATGACCCGAATAACCCGAATAATCCGGATGACCCGAACAATCCAGACGATCCGAATAACCCGGATGACCCGAACAATCCGGATAACCCGAACAATGGGAATAATAACAACAATAATAACAATACCAACGGAAATAATACCAACGGAAATAACACCAATGGGAATAATACCAATACTAACGGTAACAATACCAACACTACTGGTAGTGGTACTACGACCACAACAGGGAATCGGACTACGACCACAACGGGGACTACGCGGACCACGACCGGAACCGGAACTTCTACGACCGGAACCCAGACGGCTAATGCAGGAACTACGACGACTGGCACGAATAGCAGAACGGGCAGCGTTTTGACGGGAGATTATGCTATTGTTATAAAGTGGATGACATTCCTTGTCGAGGCATTATTTACCATCGGAGTGGTTTATCTTCTTAAGAGAGAACTCTCTAAGAAGCGTCATTCCAAAAAGAAATAAGAGTTATAAAAAGAGATGCAGCTAACGTCTGCATCTCTTTTTGACCTTTTTGGTACAGAATAAACTGTGTTTGACTTGCGGCGGATAAAGCGTTACAATCGAATTTGGAAAAACAATAAAGGAGAAATATGTTATGAAGTACGATTTTACAACAATAATGGACAGGCGGGGAAAAGACGCCCTTGCGATCGACAGTCTTGGGAAAGCGCCGGGGTTCGCACCGGATATGCCGAAAGAAGGTTTTGACGCGATTCCTATGTGGATCGCGGATATGAATTTTGCGACGGTTCCTACTGTGCAGGAGGCTATCATAGAGAGGGCAAAACATCCGGCGTTTGGATATTTCCGTCCTTCTAAAGAATATTTTGATTCCATTATCCGCTGGCAGGAGACAAGACATAAAGTAACAGGGCTGACGGCAGAATGTATCGGGTATGAAAACGGCGTCCTGGGCGGAGTGATTTCCGCGCTGACAGCATTTGCGGCTCCAGGAGATTCCGTACTAGTTCACAGCCCAACGTATATCGGGTTTACAAACAGTATCAATAACAATGGATATCACATTGTCCATAGCCCGCTTAAGAAGGATGAACAAGGGATATGGAGGATGGATTTTGAGGACATGGATGCCAAGATCAAGGCGAAAAAAATCCATGTGGCTATTTTCTGCAGCCCGCATAATCCCTGCGGACGTGTGTGGGAACGCTGGGAGATTGAAAAAGCGATGGAAGTGTACCGTGAAAATGATTGTATCGTAATCTCGGATGAGATTTGGTCGGACATTATCCTGGAAGGGTATCATCATATTCCGACACAGTCGGTGAGTGAGGATGCAAAGAATCGTACGGCAGCATTTTACGCCCCCAGCAAGACGTTCAATCTGGCAGGGCTTGTGGGAAGCTACCATATTATTTATAATTCTTATCTGCGGGACCGCATCAGAGCGAAAAGCAGCAAGTCACATTATAATTCTGTGAATGTGCTGTCTATGCATGCGCTTGTCGGCGCATACAAGCCGGAGGGATATGAGTGGGTCGACGAACTTTGCCAGGTGCTCACAGAGAACGTAAACTATGCCTGCGACTACATTTCGCAGCATTTTGACGGCGTGGAGGTCGTGAAGCCGCAAGGAACATATATGTTGTTCCTTGACTGTCAGAAGTGGTGTGAAACACATGGGAAGACGATAGAGGAAGTGGAAAAAGCAGGCTGGGATGTGGGCGTTGCATGGCAGGACGGCCGTATGTTCCACGGTCCATATGCGATCCGTGTAAACCTTGCGCTGCCGCTTAGTAAAGTGAAGGAAGCATTGGAACGGATGGAGAAATATGTGTTCTAGGGGGAGATTGACGATAGGGGCGCATATGTCCATTGCAGGAGGTCTTGTAAAGACAGTACAAAATACGGTAGCGATGGAGGCGAACACCTTGCAGATATTCAGCCGAAATCCCCGCGGCTCGAACTTTCGGATCCCCAGCCAAGACGAGATAGATCATTTCCAGAGGCTCCGCGGAGAGTATCGTCTGGGGCCGATTCTTGCCCATGCGCCCTATACGATGAACCTGGCAAGTCCGAAACCGGAGGTGCATGAGTTTGCCTGTACAGTCATCAAGGAGGATGTGGCCCGTATGGATGCTCTGAAAATTGAAAATATGGTATTTCATCCGGGCAGCCATACCGGAATTGGTGTGGAAGAAGGAATCCAAAATATCATTGCCGGGCTGAACCAGGCGATAACCGGAAAAGAAAGGATAACTGTGCTTCTGGAAACGATGAGCGGA
>CAMNWW010000080.1 GCA_946566415.1 uncultured Lachnospiraceae bacterium
TTATAGATTCCCGTCGGATTTTCCGTCGGCACATAGGGAGGATTGACCGGAAATAAATACAGTACATCCGTGTAGTGCATTCTGTCATATCCCCTAAGCTGCCAGACGGACGGAACATCAATCGTATCCCACTTCTCTGTGTCTGCTTCCGGCTTCATGAACCCTTCAGGAGAAAGCTCGGGAGCTTCCTGGTACAAAAACTTCCACTCCCCGTTTAATGATATCCGCTCAGATGAGTCGTGATAAAATGCACTGCGGGCCTCCCGCCTGCCTATATGCATGAGCTGTTGGTCCTCCCATCTTTTTTTTACTCGTCTCAACATAAGTTCCTCCTTTTTTCTGCTTTTAATCCGAATACCTCGTAGTAAAAGCGGCCAGCCACAGCCGGTTCTACCAGCTTGTGTACTGACCGCCTTCAGGATTTTATTTAATGGAGCCGCTTGTGCCTTCCACAATATACTTCTGTGCAATGATGAACACGATGATCGGTGGAATGATCATAATTATGGTGATACACAGCATTGGGATGATCTGCGTCTCATGCACTCCCTTAAATCCGGCAAGTCCAAGAGCCAGTGTGTATTTGTCTCTGTCCTGCAGGAAGATCAATGGTCCAAGATAGTCGTTCCATACACTAATCATATTCAAAACTCCTACCAAAATCAAGGACGGCTTTAAAATCGGCATAAATATTTTCCAATAAATCTGGAATGCGTTCGCTCCGTCGATGCGGGCCGCCTCTTCGTAATCTCTAGGCACTCCCATAAGGAACTGGCGCATCAGGAAAATATAGTACGCGGAACCGAACCATGCCGGGATAATAAGAGGCTTCAATGTATTGATCCATCCGAACATTTTAAATTCCATGTACTGCGGAATCATTGTTACGTCCCACGGAATCATCATCGTAGAAAGCAGGATCATGAACAGAATGTTTTTCCCCTTAAAATTGAACCTCGCAAACCCATACGCTACCAGGGAACAGGATAGCACCTGTCCTACCGTAGTCCCCACGGTAACCAGGATCGAATTCCAGAGATATCTTCCGAACGGCTGCGCGTTCCACGCATCTATAAAGTTCTTCCACAGCCATTTTGCCGGGAACAGCTTCGGCGGGTACGCGATTGCCTCTGCTTCCGTCTTAAACGCGGTAAACAGCATGTAAATGAACGGGGACAGGAAATACACTGCCATAATTCCTAAAAGAATATAGATGATAACCTTAGATGTTTTTGACATCTTCATGATTTCTTTCCCCCTTTCTTTTTCTTGCCGGCTCCGCCTGCCTCAGTCTCATAGAATACCCATGCTGAGGACGACTTAAATACCAAAGCGGTAAGGAATAAGATAATAATGAACATTACCCATGCGTTTGCGCTGGCATAGCCGAGTTTATGGTGCTTGAACGCGTTGTTGTATGTGTACAGCCCGTAAAAATAAGTAGATTTAAGCGGACCGCCGCCTGTCAGCAGCATGACCAGCGTTACCTGCTGGAACGAGCTGATGATGGACGTAATCAAATTGAACAAAATTGTCGGAGTGATAATCGGCAAGGTAATGCTGAAAAACTGTCTTGCCGGGCTGGCCCCGTCTATGGACGCCGCCTCGTATACATCGATCGGGATGTTTTTGATGTCCGTGTAGAAAATAAGCATCATACTCCCGACCCCAAATGCGCTGGCGATAATGACCGCAAGAATCGCCCATGCCGGATCTACCAGCCACTTCGGCCCCTCAATTCCGATAAGAGACAGCAAATAGTTCAGTACACCGTAATCTCCGTTCAGGATCCATCCCCAAAGAATAGATACCGCAACGCCGGAAATAACCGTCGGTATATAGTAAATGGTACGGAAAATCTTTACACCTTTTACCGGCTGTGTGATCAGCATCGCCAGGAAGAGGGCGATTATCATGTTCAGCGGCACAAAGATCGCCGCGTATTTCAAGCTGATCGTAAGGGATTTAAAAAACTGTTTATCCTTTGTAAACATTTCTATATAATTTCCGAACCCTCTGAATGTCGGATCCGCGGTGAGCGGCCAGTCAAAAAAGCTCATGATCAGTGAGAAAATAAGCGGGCCGATCGTGAATACAAGAAATCCGATGATCCATGGCAAGATGAAGAGATAGGGCGTCGCCGTCTTCATTAACTTCTTCTGCTTCATTCCTTTTTTCTCCTTTTCTTCTCATCGCCGATTAGGCGATTTAAGTTCTACCGTTTATTGATCTGCCGCTGTATCAAGAGAGTCGGACACATCCGCCATAGAACTCGGATTGAAGACTTCCTCAAAAGTAAGGGAAAGACTCTCTGCCAGCTCTGACCATCTTTCTACCTTAAAGCTTGCCGGTGTGTAGTCGCCGCTCTGCTCAAGCATCTCATAGAACGGTGCATATTCCGGTTTTTCCATCATCTTTTCAGCTTCAACTACAGAGTAGAGTACCGGCTGCTCGCTTCCGATTCTCTCTGTATTTAATTCTTCGCTTGTCCAGTATTTTACGAATTCCCATGCCGCTTCCTTATTCTTAGAATCCTTAGAAATAGAAAGTCCGGAAGAACTCAGGATACTTGCAGACGGACCTTTTCCTGCGAAAGACGGAATCTTTACTACGCCCCAGTTCATTTCCGCTTCATTCAGGCTGTCGATTGCCCATGATCCATAGATATACATTCCTGTGCTGCCTGCGCGGAATTCATCCCCTCCGCTCTTTTCTGTCGCTACTGCATAGCCTTCTTCTTCCATATCCTGGAACATCTGGAATACTTCTTTTGCTTCTTTGGAATTCAGGTTTCCGTCCAGATTCCCTTCATCGTCGCAGTATGCTGTACCGTTGCTCCACAGGTACATCTCAAAATCATACGGGTCCGGCTTCATCTGGAAAGAGAAACCTTTCTTTCCTTCACATTTCTCTGTAATCGTTTTTGCCGCCTTGATCAGGTCGTCCCATGTCCAGTCGTTTGTAGGCTCGGCAATCCCCGCTTCTTTAAAAATCTCTCTGTTGTAGAACAGTGCGTGTGTAGTAAACCCAACCGGAATTCCGTAAGTCTTTCCATCCAGGGAATTGTAGTTCCACAAAGTCTCATAGAAATTCTCTTTGTAGTCCGCGCCTTCTTTGTCGATATAAGAATCCAGTTCCTCAAGCCCATTTGCATAAGCAGGATAGTTCCACATATACATAACGTCCGGCGCATCCTTGGAACCCATACCTGCAGCAATCTTGGTATCGAATTCTCCTCCGTATGCTTCCAGCGTTACCTCAATGTCATCATGCTCTTCGTTAAACCTGTCGACCATCGCCTGCTGAGTATCTACGTCCTCAGCCTCGTCCCAGGTTGCAAAACGAATCTTTGCCTTTCCGTCGCTTGTCTTTCCGTCGTCCTCTCCGCCTCCGCCGCCGCAGCCGCTGAAGATCATTGTGCCTGCCATTGCAAGAATAAGAATTGATACCAACCGTTTTTTCATAACAGTTCCTCCTTTTTTATTTATGAAACAATAATACTAGTTAACTAGTAAAATGTCAATGTTTTTACTAAGTAAAGATATTATTTTTTACATATTATACATTTTTAAGTATTCAATTTTGTGCATTTTTCATAAATTATGTAATTTAAAAAGAGGAAAACGACTTGTTCTCCTCTTTTTCGACAGGTAAATAATTTGTTTTTTATTTAGTTAATATCGTGAATTATTAAACTATTGCTATATTTTTATATCTGAACTTCCTTGCATAACTGTGCTAATCTAATCGCTTTAAAAAAACTAATGGCTTGTTTATCTTCTGAATCCCATATCTCAGCATGGTATTGATTCTTTTTGTTTCCGATCGGATTTGGGAATGTTTCTATATTCCGGCATTCTCCAGCGCTTATTTTTACCGCAGTTTTATAATCTTCTTTTTTTCTAAAACGCCATTTAAAGTTTTCAATAATATCTTCTTCTGTTCTTCCCCCGTCACGATCTACTGATACGCCGCTTTTATCCATAAATAATGCCGCTGTTGGTTTTCCATCTATGAAACCATCCGGATCTGATTTCTTAACCACACGATATAAAATTTCAGAATCTGTAATATTATTTAAATCCATAAAAATTCTCTACGCTCTCCTTTATCCGAAAACCTACATTCTCTGTAAACAACTCCATTTGTGCCATGGAATAGTCCCCTTCAGGTACATATACTTTTTCTGTTTTATTCTCACTGACTTCAAAAGCAAGTAAGCTTTTATTGTCTAACTCATATTGCATCAATAAACTATTGCGCCCAGTCGGCGCTATCCCTGGCTGTTTATCAAGCATTTCAATTATTTCTATAAAAAGATTTATAGCCCCTTCCGAAAACGCACTGCCCCCTGTCCCATTCCAATCGTTCTCAAATCTTGCCATTTTTTTAATTTTATTGAGATTATCCACCTTCATCAAATCAATTATCTTATTATTTTCCACACTAAAAAGCCCTTTTTTCTCTTCCAAATCTATATATTGTATGTATGAAGGTTTACTATAATCATTTTTAGGTACAATTTCCCCAGTCGTAGGACATTTTAATATTGTCATTCCCGCAAAAAGAGCAAAAGTAATAGAGCCTGCAACTCCTATGTTATTATATGATTTCTTCTCAATATTATTAGTAGCACTTTCTGCTAAATTTGATACAGTAACTAAATTGCTATTCATAAACACTTCACCTTTTTCCTTTTACATAAATAGGATTTTCTGCTAATAAGTTACCATTAAAATATACTTTTGTATTATAAAGACCTTCTGTTTCAAATATCACATTACGTAAATCCATACTCATATCTACTCCCTTATATTCATCAGGCAATCCAATATCAATCGCATCCGTTATAGGAGGTATCGTAATAATCCCCGAATCAACCAAAACCTTTTCTTCTCCTTGCTCTAAAAAAACAACCTGTATAGTATTATTTCCAGAAATATCAATGTCTAATATAGAAAAAATAATTGAAAATGAAAACGTTCCTGGGACAAACTCTGGTGTTAGCGCAGATAATACGCCTATCGCATTTACACCGCCAAATTGACCATTATTAGCAGAAACTTTCTCTGCATTTATACAATATATAAAATTACTCATTCTTGCCATTTTAACCTAGCTCCTCCTTTAATCGTTTTCTATCCACCTGTTTATCCACTAACATTGTACCAAGTTCTATCGTAGAAATCAACGATATCCACCAAACATATTTGAAACCAAAAACAAAAATACCCTTAGCCCTGGATTTTCCTCCACAGCTAAGGGCATTGGGATAACCATTAGGTTACCATTTTGTCATCATACAAATTTCTCGATTATATTTTCCAAATACTCATTCTTGGCCTCATAGAACTTTTCCTGCTCTATGATCTCAGAAAGCTTCGGATCAATCGGCATCTTGCCCAGCACTTCCGTTCCCAGACGCGCCGCGATCTCGTCAATATGGCTCTCCCCGAATACAGAAATCCGCTTTTTGCAGTCCGGGCACTCTAAATAACTGTAATTCTCTACGATTCCCAAAACCGGAACGTCCATCATCTGCGCCATGTGATATGCTTTCTCAACGATCATCTGCACCAGATCCTGAGGAGAGGTTACAATTACCACGCCGTCTACCGGAAGCGACTGAAATACTGTAAGCGGCACATCGCCGGTCCCCGGAGGCATACCCACAAACAGGAAATCCAAATCTCCCCACATAACGTCTGTCCAGAACTGTTTCACCACACTTGCAAGAATCGGTCCGCGCCAAATGACCGGATCAGACTCATTCTCCAACAGCAAATTGACAGAAATAATCTTTGTCCCGTCTTTTGCCACACAAGGGAACATCCCTTCCTCAGACCCTACGGCATTCCCGTGAACTCCGTACATCTTAGGAATCGAAGGCCCTGTGATATCCGCGTCCATAATTCCCGCCGTATAGCCCTGTTCCACCGCCATCCGGGCAAGAGACGCTGTTACCAAAGATTTCCCTACGCCGCCCTTTCCGCTGATGACCGCAATCACCTTCTTCACCTGAGAATATGGATTCGCAGGCTCTTTCATATCTATTTTCTTACTGCTGCACGAATCTGCATGGGCGCAAGAGGCGCAAGCCTCCGGGGTGCACCCGCTGTTTGTTTCTTCCGCCATGGTTACCTCCTGTTACCATTGCCGCCAGGCAATTCAATTCAGACTTAATTATTCCTCGACAACTGCAATAACTTCGATCTCGCAGAGCAGATTCTTCGGAAGAGTCTTTACCGCAACACAGCTCCTTGCCGGCTTAGAAGTAAAATACTTCGCATAAATCTCATTAAACGTCGCGAAATCACCCATATCACTCAAAAAACATGTTGTCTTAAGAACCTTATCGAAAGAAGTTCCTGCCTCTTCCAGAATCATTCCGATATTTTTGCATACCTGATCTGCCTGTGCCTCGATCGTATCGCCCGCAACCGCATCCGTCTCGGGATTGATTCCGATCTGGCCAGATGTATACAGCATTCCATTGTGTACATACGCCTGTGAATATGGTCCTATTGCTTTTGGTGCTTTTTCTGTTGATATTACTTTCATTCTTATTTCCTCCTTCTTTGTCCATGCCTTTTGGACATGCACATTCTGTCTTTAAGAATACCACAGCTCAGCGAAAATTCCAATGGGTTTTCCGCAAATTTTCTGCCCCTTATTACATCATTATTTCTATCCTGCCGTCAGCTCCTTTTTCTCCCTTGTCACATCCTGAATCCATTTATAACTCAGGAATCGTTTGACCGTGATGGGGACTTTGATCACCTCGTCGCTCATCAAAATCATATAAACGACCCTCACCGGCGCATGAAAAACAAACGCCGCCAGCATCCCGAACAAAATGGAGCACCCCCACATGGTACCGACATCCAGAGCTAAACCGAAGCGGGTATCGCCTCCTGAACGGAATACTCCAACCACTAAAGTTGTACTGATCGATTGGCACAGCGTAAAGTAGGACATCACAAAAAACATAAAGGTAAGGTATCCTTGTGCTTCACCTGAAAGCGTCATGAACCGGTTTGCCACAGGAGCTGCCGCCAGAATCACACATCCGCCGAGCAGTCCTGCCAATGTACTCAGCATGATAAAGCGCCTTCCATATGCTTTCGCCAGCTCGAACTTTCGCTCCCCGATGGTTTTGCCCAGATAGATCGCCGTCGCGTTTGCCACACCGAACACGACCACCGAAGCAAGCTGCCTCGCCACCTGCGCCACGGAGTTCGCCGCTACCGCGGCGCTCCCTAAGTGCCCGATGACCGCTGTGTTGGCAGAAGACCCCAGCCCCCACATCATCTCGTTCAAAATGACCGGAGTCGCATATACCAAAAAATCTTTGAGCAGCACTTTATCAATGTTCCACATATCCTGGAAATGGAAACGCACCACGCGATTTTTCACCTTTGCGTACCATACTACGATAGCCATTTCCAACACCCTCGAAAAAAGCGTCGCCAAAGCCGCTCCTCTTATCCCCAGCGCCGGGAATCCCAGCAGGCCAAAAATTAATATTGCATTTAATATAATATTGACGATCAGCGACGCCAGGTACACGACTGTTGCAATAACGACCCGCTCAATACTCCGCATAATGTAGAGATAGACTTGCGTCGCCGCCATAAACAAATAGGATATCGCCACAATACGCAGATACTTCACTCCTTCTGCAACCACCTCCGGATCACTGGTATAGATCCGCATCAAAGTCTCCGGAATCAGCTCTGCCGCGACGGTAAATACCGTCGCCCCCGCCACTCCAATACTCATTCCCATTCCAAGTATTTTCTCGATCGTACGGGTATCCCCTTTTCCCCAATACTGCGCGGTGAGCACAGTTGCGCCTGACGTGGTCCCGAACAAGATCAGGGTCATAATAAACTGAACCTGTCCCGCAAGAGACGCTCCGGAGAGTACCTTCTCGCCTACCTTTCCAAGCATGATCACATCCGCCGCCGTCACGCCTACATTAATTAAATTCTGCAGCGCCATCGGAATAACCAACAGACATACCTGTTTGTAAAACTGTCCCCAATTTATGTCTGTGCTATTTTCCGGACGCCTTCTGAAAGATTTCATAAACATCATTTACATCCAGCTCCTTTATTCTTGAGAGCCGCACCGTGCCTCCCATCGTGGCATCTCTTGCAAGCTCCATCAAATCCTCGTCCGTGACCGGACCTATTCCTAACTCCTTAAGATTTACGGGCATATCCAGTTCACGGAAATATGCGACCGTCCGGTCAATAGCGGCTTTCGCCGTCTCCTCTTCTGTTTCTTTCTTGATTCCCCATACTTTCTCGCCATAGTGTGCAAACCTGGGGATGTCGTTCTGATAGACATACTCCGCCCATGTTCCCCACATCGCGGACAGGGTTGCCCCGTGCGCCTTATCATACTTCGCCGACAGTGCATGTCCGAATTTATGCACACAGAAATCCTTCCCGCGTCCAAGCTCGGTCAGATTATTATGCGACAGACTTCCGCACCACATAATCTCACTCATTGCATCATAATCCTGAGGGTCTGCATAACCCTTACGGCCATTTTCGATCACTGTCCGCAAAAGACCCTCCGCGATCTCATCCGTCATCTGATTCTTCTGATTCGGGATAAAATAGCGTTCCAGCGTATGCATCATAATATCCGTAATTCCGCAGGCTATTTGATATTTCGGGAGCGTATACGTCAGCTCCGGATTCATGATTGCAAATTTCGGACGGTTAAAATCCGTATTGATTCCCGCCTTTTTGCCTG
>CAMNWW010000081.1 GCA_946566415.1 uncultured Lachnospiraceae bacterium
AGAGAGCTATCCGGGGGAGAATCCACAAAGGTAGACGCGGACGCACTTTTTGGCAGCGGGGAAATTAAAAGTCAAATAGAAAATATAGAAGGAATCTGCATTACCCTGATCGGATGGCGGAAAGGGATACAGTAAAATATGTAAAAATTAGATAAATACAGCGTAAAAAGTGAAAATATTTTCATATGTTTTTCCTGAAAAAAGTAGTAATTTATAAAGCGTAACATGCTTTTACGAAAAGGAATGGAGGAAAAACAAATGGATGCTATGAAAATTGCAAACAGTATACCTATGTGGATTGCATGTGGTATTGCAGTGGCGCTGGTAATCGTGCAGGCAGTTGTATTTGCCAAGAATGCATATAGCGCGGGGAAAAAGGTCGGTCTTACGGACAAGCAGATGAAGGGGGCGATTAAAAGCAGCGCCATCACGTCGATCGGACCGTCCATCGTTATCTTAAGCGGAATGCTGTCGCTTCTGATCACAGTCGGCGGACCAATGGCATGGATGAGGCTATCGCTTATTGGTTCTGTTATGTTCGAGTCTATTGCCGCCGGTTTCGGAACCTCTGCAGTCGGCGTGACGCTCGGAGCCGATAAGCTGACTCCTCTGGCGCTGGATATGGCGGTGTGGACTATGATTCTTGGTTCAATCGGATGGGTCATCTTTGCAACATTTTCGGCAAACCGTATGGACAAGGTACAGACAAAGCTGACAGGCGGGGATCCGGCGAAATTGACGGCGATCTCAGGAGCGGCGATCATCGGTGCGTTCAGCTCTATGTCCGCCTCTCATCTGGTAAGGCTGAACAAGAATTCCATTGCGTGTGTTCTCGGCGCAGTGTTTATGGGCGTTCTCGTAACAGTTTCAGATAAGAAGAATATTAAATGGCTTAGAGAGTGGAATCTGACGATTTCGATCTTGGCGGCAATGATTATAACAGCAGTGATTTAAGGAGGGACAAAAGATGAGCAATAATAAAGATTTTTTTGAAAAAGAATATATGCCTAGAATGCACCGCATCGGTAAGCTGACCGGAACCCTCGGCGTAGTCGCGTCATTTCTGCCGGCGGTCGTCCTGGCGGTTTTCTACGGGCTTCTCCCAAGGCCGGCGGCCCTTCTTACCGCTTTTATTTCCGCGTTAAGCGCTTTTGGATTTTTGTGGATTGTAGAGCCGATTTCCTATTTCACAGTTTTAGGACCGGTAGGTACATATATGGCGTTCTTGTCTGGGAATATTTCCAATATGCGTGTTCCGTGCGCGAGCATGGCGCAGGTATCCGCTGGGGTTGAGCCGGGTACGGATGAAGGCTCCATCATTTCTACGATCGGTATGGCGACTTCTATCGTAATCAATATTTCAGTGCTTACGATCGGCGTCATCCTCGGAAATTCTGTTCTTTCTATGCTTCCGGCAAGCGTGACGGAGGCGCTCAATTATCTGCTTCCGGCGCTGTTCGGCGCGCTTTTAATGCAGTTCGGTCTGAAGCAGAAGAGTCTGGCGGGAGGAATTCTGGTATTTGCAATTCTTATCTGTGTGGCAATTAATGCAGGATTATTCAACTGGCTTCCAGGAGCGGCGAACTATCTTGCAACACTGGCGAGCGTATTCATGGCGATCGGAGTTACGCTTGCGACTTATGGCAAGAAGAAAAACCTGGAGAAAAAATAGCGGATACATAAGGTCTGCTGAGAGGTAAAGGAGAAAGCTGAAAATGAAAAAGCAGGAAATATACGGCGAGGTGGACAAACTGGCGCCGGTCTGTCAGGAGATAAGCCGAAGGCTGTGGGCGAACCCGGAGACGGGCGGAAATGAAAAGGAATCCGCAGATTACATCAGAAATCTTCTGAAAGAAGAAGGGTTTACGATTGTAAATACAGAACATATGGAGCATGCGTTTTATGCCGAATACGGAAGCGGAAGTCCCGTCGTTGCGGTGCTGGGCGAGTACGACGCTCTTCCTGGATTATCACAGAAGGTCTGCACTGACAAGGATCCTGTGGTTCTGGGAGGACCGGGGCATGGGTGCGGTCATAACCTCCTTGGAGCGGCGGCGGCGACGACGGCCATTGCTGTCAAAAGGTTTCTGGAGAAAGGGGAGGTTCATGGAACCATACGTTTCTATGGCTGTCCGGAGGAGGAACTTTTAAGCGGTAAGGTAAAGATGGCGTACTATCACATGTTCGACGGGTGCGATATGGCTTTAAGCTGGCATCCGATGTGTGCCAATATGGTCTATGACGAGGGGTATCTGGCGAGCGCTTCCGCTAAGTTTTTCTTTAAGGGCAGGACATCCCACGCGGCGTTTGCACCGGAGAAAGGGAGGAGCGCACTGGACGCGGTAGAGCTGATGAATGTAGGATGTAATTATCTTCGGGAGCATGTAGTGGATAAGACGAGAATCCATTATACAACTGACAGCGGCGGATTTGCTCCTAATATCGTGCCTGATAAGGCAAGCGCATGGTATTTTGTCCGGGCGCCTCATATTTCTGATGTGAAGGAAACATTAGCAAGGATCGAGAAGATTGCAGAAGGCGCGGCCCTGATGACAGAGACGGAAGTGGATATCAAAACAGAGTACGGCTGCTGTGATATCAACGGAAATATCCGTTTTACTGACTTAACATACGAGAATCTAAAGGAGGCCCCGAAACCGGAATACACGGAAGAAGAAAAACAGTTTGCCAAAAAGCTCCAGGAGAAGTTGGATCCGGCAGTACTTGCAAGGGAAGAAGAGCTTTACCATGCGGCAGGGACGCCTGTTTTTGAAGGAATATGTCCCAGAGACCAGGAAGTGAAGGTTCCTCTTACGGCGTCTTCAGACAGCGGAGACGTAAGCCAGCTCATGCCGATGAACCTTCTTACAACAACATGCTGGCCTATAGGCTGCGCGACTCATACCGGGCAGGCCGCGGCGTCGACGGGCTGCAGTATCGGGGATAATGGAGCCTTGTATGCGGCAAAAGCGCTGTCAGGTACGGCATACGATCTGTTCACTGACCCGAAGGTACGCGAGGATATTATAAATGAATTTCGCGCGAAGGATACGGGGTATTCTCCGATGTTCGAGGGATAGTGAAAATGAAAAAAGAATAATTGTGGTAACATCCGGCCTAGTGACAATTTTGAGGGTCGGATGTTATGCTATTTTACAGGGAACTATATATTGAATGGGACGGATAGGAGAGAGAAAATGGGGATTGCAGTGCGGGAATTGCTGGCATTAGAGTATTTTAAGGATTTTGAGGTTGTGGCGGGCAGGGGAGGGCTTCATAAAGAGATCCAAGGGATAGCATGTCTGGAAGCGCCGGATGCGTTTAACTGGGTACGCGGGCGGGAATTGGTATTTTCGTCCGGCTATGTCATCATGAAAGAGCCGGACTGCATCCAGAAAGGATTTGCGGAGGGGCATATCCAGCCGTCGTCCGGTCTTTTGATCAAAAGAGGCAGGTATTTGGATGAAATTCCAGAGGATATCGTCCGGCTGTTCGATGAATATGACGTCCCTCTTATCACCATGCCTTTTGAAGTGCCATGGATGGAAATGATAAGCCAGATCAATACAGCAGTCATGAACCGGACCGTGCGCAGGTTCCGTATTCAGAATACAAGTATGTTTCAGCCGTCCAACCAGACCTATAAAATGCAGAAGATTAAAAGAATCCTTCAGGCTGTAGAGGTGGAAATGAATTTTCCTGCGTTTCTTTATGATACGGCGGAAGAAAAGTCTTATTACAGTTCGGCAAATTTTCGGAGGATTACAGAATCTTTCGGCCTGAAAGAAAGCGACTATATTGAGCCGTCGTATCCTTATACCAGGGATACTTTGTGCGACTATATCAATATGAACCGCTATCGCCTGCAGAATCCTGGAAATGCAGAAGGACCAAGAATAAGCTGGATTCGTATTCCGATCGTCATGAACGGAGTGGAACAGGCATATTTTATTGTTATGGAATCCAGAGAATTTATTGATTATTATGATGAATATTCCATCCGTATTGCATTTCTGATGCTGCAGGCGGTCTATGAGCAGCTGGAGATCGCAAGGAGCGTGGGAAACGTGGGGTTTGAGAATTTTATCCATTTTGCTATGAGTTATGGGCTAAGTGACAGGAAACGCTTGATATATCAGGCGAATGTCCAGGGAATCTCAATGAGCGAGGTTTTCGTTTTCGCGGTGTTTCGGCAATGCAATCCGGCGTTCAGTACTTATGCGGAGCGGAAAAAACTGATGGAGATATTTCGAGTAACTGAAGCGGCAAAGAGAGGGAAGCTTGTTCTGTTAGAAGAAAACGAAGGGGCGCTGTTCCTTAGGGCAGAGGATACAGTAATCACAGATAAGGATGATATTACCAGAATTATTGAGGAATTTCGTATGCGTGTGGCGGAGGAATATCCGGAAATGGAGCTGGAATTCGGAATCTGCAGGGAAGAAAAGACGCTGGCAGAGGTCAGGCCGAATATCGAAAAATGCAGGAAAGTATTGAAAATGGGGAAACTTATGTATCCCAAAGAACATATTTGGGATTATGAGATGCTAGGTCCCCTTGCATGGCTTCAGATTCCGGAGGAAGAGCTGGAAGAAATGTTGAGCGGCTACAGGGAGCTTATGCATGATGAGAAGAATATAGAACTTCTTAGGACCTTGAAGGTATATCTGGAAAACAATATGAACTATAGTCTGACGGCTGAGAAGATGTATGTACACATCAATACGATCCGAAAAAGAATCGACAAAATAAACAATTTGCTAGGGACGACATGGGAACGGCATATTGACCGTCTGAAGGTAGAAATGCTGCTCCAGTTTCTGGATTTATAAAAGATCAATCACATTTTTCTTGACTTTTTAAAAAAAAGTGGTATCTTTTGTTTTGGAAATAATATGAAACGGCTGTGAAAGATTGGAACCACCTTCTTATGAATACTGATGATCCCGACCTGATCAGTCATAAGAAAGGTGGTATTTTATACTATGCAGAATCTACTTCTTTGTATTTCACTTGCTCTGATTGCGGGACTTCTTATGACTCGTCCGGCGAAACGGATCGGGCTTCCGGCCGTTACCGCTTATCTGATCACAGGGCTGCTTCTTGGACCTTATTGTATCGGGAGGCTGGGACTTGCAGGGATCGGATTCCATACAATGGAGGACGTCGGCGCTCTGGGAATCATCTCAGACACAGCGCTTGGCTTCATCGCTTTTACGATAGGAAACGAATTTCGTCTCGCTGACCTTAGAAGTATGGGAAAGCAGGCGGTTACGGTAGGAATTCTTCAAGCAGTGGTCACGACAATCGTAGTAGACGCGGCGCTTATTGTCCTGCACTTGGTATTTCCAGACGCGCTCTCGATTTCTTCGGCAATTACGTTGGGATCAATCGCTGCCGCTACGGCTCCAGCCGCAACTTTGATGGTGGTGCGCCAGTATCGGGCGGACGGACCGCTTACACGTCTGTTATTGATGGTGGTGGCAATCGACGATGCTGTGGGCCTCGTACTTTTCTCCGTTTCCTTTGGTGTTGCAAGCGCCCTGGAGCAGGGAGGGATCAGCGTTATTACCGTGGTAGTGGAGCCGCTTTTGGAGATTGTATTGTCTTTGCTTTTAGGAACTGCCGCCGGGTTTATCTTGGACTGGAGTGAAAGGTACTTTCATTCCAGAGGAAACCGCATTTCCATTTCCGTGGCTTTTGTATTATTGACAGTAGGACTTTCTATGGCAGAGTTTGAAATCGGAGCGGTACACTGTGGTTTCTCTCTCCTGTTAGTGTGTCTGATGACAGGGACGATCTTCTGCAATGTATGTGAAACTTCGGCTGCCCTGATGGAGCGGCTTGACCGGTGGACGACGCCGCTGACCGTTTTGTTTTTTATCCTTTCCGGAGCGGAATTGGATCTTAAGATCCTTCAGAATCCGGTCGTTCTGCTTATCGGTGCAGTATATATTTTGTCCCGTGCCGCAGGAAAGATTTTGGGGGCGTACGGAAGCTGTGCCCTTAGCGGCTGCTCCAAGAATACTCAGAAATACTTAGGCGTTACTCTTCTGCCTCAGGCCGGGGTGGCTCTGGGGATGGCTATTACAGCCGCGAATCTATCCGACGGCGTGATGGTACGGAGCGTGGTACTTTTTTCTGTTCTGGTTTATGAGCTGATCGGTCCGACTCTTACTAAGAAGTCCCTCTTTGCCGCCGGCGAGATCCCGGCGGAGGAAATGGAAACTGCCAAGCAGCCGGCGACAAGCATGATAAAGAAATAGAGTCTTATTTCTTGCCTGGATCACGCGGATTCTTCCAAAGCCACAGGGCTGCGATGATTCCGACAATATATAGGATATTGACCAGAATGGTCGGTACATCTTTGAGCAGATAGACGACAGCTACAATAGCGGCAAGGGAAGCGGCGAGCTGAAAAGCAGCCATCAGCCTTTTTCCACGGATATCCTTTGCAATCCGAAGCTGTTCGGCCCGTTCCTGCTCCAGCTTCAGATACTCCAGCAAATCGTCGTTATTGATGTGGGTAAGAATCCACTTGTCTCTTGAGAATTCTACATCTTCGCGCCGGAAACGGAAGAAGCGTCTGGGGGCTTTTTCTATGACCATCTCAGGCGGTTCTGCGTTTGGCGTTTCGGCTCTGTTGAATTCAAAATGAGGAGTCTCCGTAAAATGCGGGGACTCACTCCCAGGCTGTACTGTCTTTACCGGTTCTGTCTTTACCGGCTCTGTCCTTACTGATTCTGTCTTTAATGCTTCTGTCTTTGGAATCTCGGCTTTTGCCGGCTCGGGCTGTACTGAAAAAGGCGTAGCCTCCGGAACAGCTCTCTCCCCTTCTGCATGTTCCGTATGTAGTGTCTCTGTGTCTAAACTTTCTTCTTCAATAATGATGTTGTCTTCTGGCATGATTTTGACCTCCCCAATCAAATTGACGTTAAATTTTTATCATCATAGCACTTTTTGTCGAATAATTCAAGGATCAGAGAAAAAGCCAGCAGAACAAGATAATCAGGACTGCCAAGGCAAGGCAGATAGTCTCAAGGGAGAAAACTCCCTTTTTCTCATCTTTGTTCCCAGCGTTTTTTCGTGTTTTTTTAAGCTTTTCATTTTCTTCGGCAATTCCCCACGGGCTGAAGCGCTGCAAGGAAAGCGAGATGCCTTTTTTCTCATTTTCGCCGATAGATGCCAGAAAGTCTTTCCAGTTCTGCTCCAGCAGGAGCAGTCCTCTTTGGATGCTTTCCTCCAATGAACGGCCCACGGGAAGTATTTGGAAAAATCCAGCCTCCTCAGGATAGATGCCGGAAGCTTTTTTTTCAGAAAACAGGTGGTACGCATAGGACAACCCGTCGCGGATGGACTTCTGAACATCTTTTGTCTCTTCATATCGGTTTGTAGTATAGGAATATACTTTGTAGACCCCTTTTTGTGTAAGGTAATAATCCACCATACGGTCTACCGCATTTCTGATGGAGGAGCGCATAGCGCTCTCTTTACCGGAGCCGTAGATCTGTCCCTTAATCGAAGTGACAGCGGCAAGAATGCCGCGCGCCTCCTCGGTCTGCGTCTCTAAACCGGAGCTTTTAAACAGACTGCTGCTGCGGTTCAGATGCCCCGCAAAGCTTTCCGCCGCTGACAGCTCTTTGCCTGTGAAGGAAGCCTTTTTGCCGGAAAGAGCGGAGGCTTCCGCATTTTTAGAAGTATTCAGCGCCAGAGATCGCTGGCTGATCTGGAACTCCCCGGATTTCCTGTGCGAGTTAAATTCCTGGTTGATCTGCACATTCCCTCCTTTAGAAAGCTTATAGAGCGAACCCTCGTCCGATGAAGAAACATAGGAGGAACGGCCGATCCCTGAGGATTGTCCGGCGCCGGAGGAAGCCGGCATAAAATACCGGGTATTGGAGGAAGAAGGAGCGTCGGCCCTCGCGAAAAAGGCGTTTGCCGAACCGGATGAAATAGATTCTCCTGTGGCTTGTTTATAAAGGCTTGCCTTGATATTCAGTACGGTGGGGGACTGTCCGGTCTGTTCAAAGAGTTTAATCAATTCTTTTAAATCCGTATCCAGCAGAAGACTCAGCTTTTGTGCAAGAATTTCTTCCAAACGGTCGATCTGGGCGGCCTGCTCTTCCCCGGCCGTATGGGTCAAAATGGCGTCCAGAAGAGCAAGATAAAGTTTTGACAATGCTTCAAGCTGCCGGGACAGACTGCTATCCTCTGAGGGTTTCCAGTTTAAAAGAGCCTCCCAGAGTTCCTGTTCCATTTCCAAAATCCATTTGATATTCGCGTTCTCCATAGCTCTGCCTTCTGTGGCAAACCATTTGCTTTGTTTGGAAAGCGAGGAGGTATCCCTGTCTTCTTTTTCCTGCTCCTGGTCTTTTTACTTCTCTTCCTGCTGCTTTTCTAAGGCTTTTCTGTCTTCTGCCACACGGCGGACGGCAGAAGAGATCATCATCTGACCGGCTTCCATTTTTTTCACATCGCCGAATAGGCGATCCGATTCAGGGGTCCCGACGGCTTTTGCACGAGGGGCTTCCATGTTGATATCTTTTACACCTGCCATGACCCGTCCTCCATTTCCTTAAAGTACGTCCATTTGTCCCTTGGCTTAAATTATGAGTTGACCGACAAATGAGTCCACCGTCGATTTTTCCGTGCTTTGCGCTCCCAAAAACCACGAAAACA
>CAMNWW010000082.1 GCA_946566415.1 uncultured Lachnospiraceae bacterium
GTTTTCCACTGAACCGTACAGCATCATCCGGTTTTCAATCGTATAATTTCCTTCTACAAGCTGCTCGATGGCCGTCTCCACATTCTGTACCTCGACCTCCGTAAGATAACCCAGGGTTCCCATGTTGATTCCCAGCATCGGAACCTCTCTGGCATAGAGCCTGCGCGACGCCTGGATAAAAGTCCCGTCGCCGCCGATCACCAGCGCACAGTCGATATCCTTCGGTATCGAATCCGCTCTCATATTCTCGTAATCTCCTTTTTCGCAGAGCACACACTCTCTGCCGTACGATTCAATACATTCCTTGATACGCATCGTGATCTCATAGTCGTCGTCTTTTGTGTAATTTGTTATAATATAGAATTTCTTCATATCAGACTCCGTTTGCTTCTTTCTTCGCCAAGGTCCCAAAAGCCTCCTCAACTATCTTATCAATATGCACCGTCTCCGCTATTCCGGTCTTCTCTTCGGGAGATTTTTTCAAATGAATTAAATATTCAATATTTCCCTCCGGACCTTTGATTGGAGAAAAGTCAAGATCTTTTACATAAAATCCTAAGTTCACCGCAAATTCAGATATCTTACGAATCACTTCAAGGTGAACCTTATTATCACGCACCACACCCTTTTTCCCGACTTTCTCGCGTCCCGCTTCAAACTGGGGCTTGATGAGGGCTACAATCTCTCCGTCCGCTTTCAGATATTCCCGGATTGGCCCTAAAACTTTTGTGAGTGAAATGAAGGAAACGTCGACAGAGGAAAAATCGATCTCTTCCCCTAAGTCTTCCGGGCGTATATACCGGATATTTGTCTTTTCCATACAGACGACCCGCTCATCCTGCCTGAGCTTCCAGTCAAGCTGCCCTCTCCCCACGTCGATAGCAAATACTTTTTTCGCCCCGTTCTTCAGCATACAGTCCGTGAATCCGCCTGTGGACGAGCCTACGTCGGTGCAAACTCTCCCTTCCACGGAAATATCAAAACAACGGAACGCTTTTTCCAGTTTCAGCCCCCCGCGGCTTACATAAGGAAGGGTATGGCCTTTCACTTCAATCTGTGAACTCTCGGGAAACACCGCCCCTGCCTTATCTTCCCGCTGTCCTTCAACAAATACGTTTCCCGACATAATGATTGCTTTCGCCTTCTCCCTTGAGGATGCCAGGTTCCGTTTTACCAACAGTACATCCAACCGCTCTTTCATGACTACCTCTGTCTCCTCCCGGACTCCTCCCGGATATATTCTGTGACGATTTTGGTGCATACAGATTCTTCATCCAGCATCACTTCCCTGCGGAGCGTTTCCACGCTGCCATGTTCGATATAGTCGTCGGGAAGCGCCAGAGAAAATACACGTACATCCAGCGCGCTCCTCTCTGCAAATTCAAGAATTTTCTCTCCGAATCCCCCGCATTTTACATTTTCTTCCATAGTAACAATGAGCCGGTGGTCCTTAGCCAGCTCCAAAACCATTTCCTCATCAATCGGTTTTGCGAAACGTGCATTGACAAGAGTACAGTTATACCCAATATCTTTCAGCCTTCTCCGAACCTTTACCGCTGTCTCAAACATATGCCCCATACTGAGTATGGCGATGTCCTCTTCCTCATAGATCAGCTCGCTTTTTCCATATGCGATGGGAGCGCGGTATTCGGCGAACCCGTCGTAAGCTGTCCCTCTCGGATAGCGAACCGAGACAGGCGCGTTAAGATGCACCGCAAAGCGGATCATATCCGCAAGTTCCCATTTATTTTTCGGAGACATCACCGTCATGTTGGGTATCATGGTCAAATACGATAAGTCGAAAACTCCCTGGTGCGTCTCTCCGTCGTTTCCCACAAGCCCGGCCCTGTCTACTGCAAATACAACCGGAAGCTTCTGCAGACATACATCGTGAATAATCTGATCAAATCCGCGCTGCAAAAATGAGGAATAAACGGCGAACACCGGGTGCATCCCCGCAGCGGCAAGCCCCGCCGCAAAGGTGACTCCATGCCCCTCCGCAATTCCCACGTCAAAAAAGCGTTCCGGATAATACCTGTGAAACACAGACAGCCCGGTCCCGTCTTCCATCGCCGCGGTCAGCGCCACCAATTTATCGTCCTTACTTCCCATGTCAACGATGACCTTTCCGAACACATCTGTGTAAGAATCTTTTTTCCCTTTCGCCGTCGGCTCTCCAGTAGCAATATCGAATGGGCCTGTCCCATGAAACCGGGCCGGATCCTCCTCCGCCGGGAAATACCCTCTCCCTTTCTTTGTCATCACATGCAGGATCACAGGCCCTTTCACACGCTTTGCCTCCATAAAGGCCCTGCCCAGCGCTTTTAAGTTATGTCCGTCAATCGGTCCAAGATACTTGATACCCATATCTTCAAAAAACATTCCCGGAACAAAAAGCTGTTTGATACTGCTTTTTGTCCGTTTGATATGGCGGACCAGCTTTTCTCCTCCGACAGGAAAGCTTCCTACCGCCTGCTCCACTGCATTTTTCAGATCCGTGTACGCCTCCGCCGTACGCAGTCCGTCGAGGTACCGGGACATTCCTCCCACATTTTGGGAAATAGACATATTATTATCGTTTAGCACGATGATAAAATTTGTTTTCAGATTGGCGGCGTTATTAAGCGCCTCATATGCCATTCCGCCTGTCAGGGAACCGTCCCCGATAACAGAAATAACACTGTAATCCTCTCCAAGGATATCCCGCGCCCGCACATAGCCCAGCCCCGCTGAAATGGATGTCGAACTGTGCCCGGTGTCAAATGCATCGCAGTCGCTTTCCTTGCGTTTCGGGAAACCGCTCATGCCGCCGTATTTGCGCAGTTCATCAAATCCCTTCTTTCTTCCGGTCAGAAGTTTATGAGTGTAAGACTGATGTCCCACATCCCAGATCATCTTATCCCTGGGCAGGTCGAAACTTAAGTGCATTGCCATTGTCAGCTCCACCACTCCTAAGTTGGACGCCAGGTGTCCTCCTGTCCGGCTGATCTTTTCAATAAGAAAGTCCCGTATTTCTTCCGCAAGGTCTTCCAGTTCTCCGTCTTTAAATTGTTTAATATCGTTTGCTTTCTGAATTTGCTCCAGATACATAGCCAGCACCCCGCTTTTTTCCGATTTTGTGTGGTGGGCTGCCGTGAATCAAAATTTCAACCGTACAGGCAGCTATTTTTTCCTGTGTATCAGTTCCCGTATTAGATACTCCAGATAAGAGGCGTCCTTGTCAAGCGATCCTAAAAGATCTGCCGCCTCCTCCGAAATCCGCTTTACATCCTCCGCCGCCGTATCCAGCCCTTTCAAGGTCACATACGTGGTCTTCTCATTCTTTTCGTCACTGTGAACCGGCTTTCCAAGCTGCTCTACAGTACTTGTTACATCAAGAATATCATCCTGAATCTGGAAAGCAAGCCCTACATTAGAAGCAATTTTCTCTACAATGCGGACACTTTTGTCATCCGCGCCTGCAAGCACCGCTCCGATCATCATGGCGCTCTCGATGAGAGCCCCGGTCTTCAGCTCGTAAATGAAATCCAGCATTTGCTGTGTAAGCCCCTTGCCGCAGGAAGCCACATCCACCACCTGTCCGCCGATCATCCCGTAAATACCGGCTTTCTCCGCCAGTATCTTTATAGCCTGTCCGATCTGCGCGCTTTGCTTCGGAGCAATTTCAAAAGCTTTCACCGCGGTCTCAAACGCATAATTAAGAAGTGCGTCTCCCGCAAGAATCCCCATCGCTTCTCCGTAAACCACATGGGTCGTCTTTCTTCCCCTGCGGTATTCGTCGTTGTCCATTGCCGGAAGGTCGTCGTGGACCAAAGAGTAGGTGTGTATCATCTCAATGGCCGCCATAAACGGCTCGATTTCTTTTCCGGCGCCTCCGAATAAACGGTATACCTCCTGCATCAGCATGGGGCGCAGGCGCTTTCCTCCAGCCGTAACGCTGTATGCCATAGCTTCCATAATTATTTTCTGATACCCTTTCGGCTCTGGAAGATATTCCTTTATAACCGCCTCGATCTCTTCTACTTTCTGTTCCCTTGCTTCTTCAAAATTCATGTGTCTCTCCATTCTCTTCCATGATCAGAACCTTTTTCTCCACTGTATCGATTTTATCATTGCACATTTTCAGCATCTCCATGCCTTTCTGATACAAGCGGAATGATTCTTCCAAAGATGTGCTGCCTTCTTCTAATTTTTCTACCACATCGTCAAGCCCTGCAAATAGCTGTTCCAGCGTCGTCTCCTGATCTTCCTGTACCTTATCTTCGCGTTCTGTCATGATACTCCTCCTTCCAGGTATCGGTCACGGACGCTTTAATTCCTCCGTCCGTGACAAATATGGTGATCTCATCATTTTTCTGTACATCTTTGGTACGTCGGATCGTCTTCCCTTCCCGTCCTTGTACATAGGAAAAGCCCTGGTTCAGCTTTTCCAAGGGCGAAAGCCCCTTCACCCGTTCCAGATAAATTGCCAGATTCTGCCGGCTGTCTTTTATATGCTGCTTCATCAGGAAATAAATCCTTTCTTCCAGAGATTGTCCCCTTTCCCGATTCTTTCTGCATTTTTCTCCAAATAATTCTGGAATCTGTTCTTCATATTCTGCGAGTCTCTGCCTATATTCCCGAATTCTTCCCGCCGGGCTTAAATAGGAAAGCTTTGTCTGGTATTTGTCGAGTTGAAGCCTCATCATGTGCACCTTCTGCACCATGCTCCGCTGCATCCTAAGTCCATATAGCCGGACCGCTTCTATAAGCTTCCCGTATTCACAGACAGCGAGTTCCGCCGCCGCGGAAGGCGTCGGAGCCCGCAGGTCTGCAACATAATCGATAATGGTAGTATCCGTCTCATGCCCCACCGCGGAAATAACAGGAATTCGGCAGTCAAACACTGCCCTTGCCACGATCTCCTCATTAAACGCCCATAAATCCTCCATCGAACCGCCGCCCCTCCCGACGATCATCACATCCACATCCTGCCGTTCCAGCATACGGATCCCTTTTACGATGCTCGCCGCCGCGCCTTCCCCCTGCACCTGCGCGGGATATAGGATGATCTGGACATAAGGATTCCGCCGCTTCGTGATATTGATAATATCCCGGACCGCCGCCCCCGTGGGAGCCGTGACGACTCCAAGCCTCTTCACATACGCTGGAATCTCTTTCTTATACTCCGGCGCAAACATCCCCATCTCTTCCAATTCTTTCTTAAGAGCCTGGAACTTTTCGTATAAAAGCCCGTCGCCGTCCGGCACGATCTCCCTTGCATAAAGCTGGTATTTGCCGTCCCGCTCATAGACGCTGACGCTTCCCAGGGCAATGACCTGCTGTCCTTCCCGCATACGAAAAGAAAGTCCGCTGCGCTGCCCGGCAAACATAACACAGGCAATCGTTCCGGACTCATCTTTCAAAGAGAAATATATATGTCCCGAAGTGTGATACTTTAAGTTCGACACCTCTCCTTTTACATAGATTCGATTCAGCATAAAGTCCTGCGCGAACATATTCTTCACATACGCGTTGACCTGCTTTACTGTATATACATTCTTCTGCATATATTATCACGCTAACTTTCCCAGAACTCCATTGATAAAAGCCGGACCGTCGTCCCCGGAGAACTTTTTCCCCAGTTCGACCGCTTCATTGATCGCTACTTTTACCGGCACGTCTTCATCCCACTTCATCTCATACACGGCAAGACGCAGGATCGACAGGTCCACCTTGTTCATGCGGCTCGTCTTCCATCCTGCCGTGCGTTCATTGAGCATCCGGTCGATCTCTTCCGCTTTGGACGCAATCGCCGCAGCCTTATCCAGCATATATTTCCGGTCTTTTTCAGTGACGCCTTCAAGCTGGTCCAGATACAATTCCAGTTGGTCTTCCACTGCGTCTGCATCGTTAAACTCAATTCCGAAAATCATTTTAAAAATGTGTTCCCTTAGCTCGCTTCTTCCCATAATCGGTCTTCTCCAGCCTCTGATTCTCTACTTATCTTCCGGCATATCTATGCCCGCCACACGGATATTCACATCCGCGACGGTCAGACCGGTCATATTTTCTATCGCAGTTTTCACTTTCTCCTGTGCCTTCATGGTTGTTTCCTTAATATTCTTGCCATACCTTAAATTCAGCGCTAAAGATACTGTCACGACACCTTCCAGGACATCCACTTTCACACCCTTGGAAAGACTCTTCATACCAAGCCTGCTCACAAGTTCGCGGGTCGCGTTCCCCGCCATGGAAGATACTCCGTCAACTTCCATTGCCGCAAGTCCCGCGATAATCGCTACAACTTCGTCGGCGATCTGTACTTCTCCCAATCCTTCTGTGGATTCCATTGTATATGTGTCTTTTTCTTCTTTACTCATTGATAATTAACTCCCTTCATTATTTCCGGTCTGTCGCTATGCGCTTATTGTAGCATACTTTTCTTTTAATGGGAAGAAATTTGTGGTTTGTACGATAAAAATCCATATCCATTCAGCCATATAGCTCGATTCGGCTGCGTTGCCGCCTTTACCGCTGCTTCCTATCAGGAACGTCCGAACTCAGACAACAAAAGTCCGGGATTCCTGTCCAGTACCATACGGATGCTCCAACTATGGACAAAGAGGAGTAAAGGACGGTCTTTCAGATCCTTGATTTTTTTCATGTCCGACGTCCCTGTCAGCTTGTCCATATCAATCTCCTCATTCTCGATCCACCGGATATGTTCATACGGCAGATTTTCCATGTGTATCTCTACGTTATATTCATTTTTTAGCCGGTATTTGAGGACATCGAACTGAAGGACGCCTACTACGCCCACAATTATCTCTTCCATACCTGTATTAAACTCCTGGAAGATCTGAATCGCCCCTTCTTGTGCGATCTGGTTGATCCCTTTGATGAACTGTTTTCTTTTCATCGTATCTACCTGGCGGACTCTTGCAAAATGTTCCGGTGCAAACGTAGGGATCCCCTCATAAGCAAACCTCTCCGATGAGTTCGTCAACGTATCGCCGATAGAAAATATTCCTGGGTCAAACACGCCTATGATGTCCCCTCCATACGCCTTTTCCACCATTTTTCTCTCGCTTGCCATTAGCTGCTGCGGCTGGGAAAGACGCACCTTCTTCCCTCCCTGAATATGAAACACATCCATACCCGCGTCGAATTCACCGGAGCAGATACGCATGAATGCAATTCTGTCCCGGTGCGCCTTATTCATATTTGCCTGAATCTTAAATACAAACGCTGAAAATTCTTTCTCTGCCATAGGGTCGATCTCGCCTTTATCCGACATTCTGGGAAGCGGAGGGGCCGTCATCTGAAGAAAATGCCTAAGGAACGTCTCCACCCCAAAATTAGTCAGGGCCGAGCCGAAAAACACCGGGGAGAGTTCTCCCTTATCCACAAGCTCCTGGTCAAATTCGGCGCTGGCTCCGTCGAGAAGTTCAATCTCTTCTTCCAGATGTTCATACTGCTCTTCCGTCACGATCTCCCGTGCTCTCTCGCTGTCTATAGGCGCTTTCTGCACCTCTCCCACGGCGGTACCTTTTTTTGTGCCGGAAAATATCTCCAGCTCCCGTGTATTCCGATCGTACACTCCCCGGAACGCCTTGCCGGAACCGATCGGCCAGTTTATGGGGCAGGTCGCGATGCCCAGCTCTTTTTCGATATCGTCAAGAAGTTCAAACGTATCCATCGCTTCCCTGTCCATCTTATTAATAAATGTAAAAATCGGTATATGGCGCATAACACAGACTTTGAACAGTTTCCTTGTCTGCGCCTCCACGCCCTTAGAACCGTCGATCACCATCACAGCGGAATCTGCAGCCATCAAAGTCCGGTAAGTATCCTCCGAGAAATCCTGATGTCCCGGCGTATCCAAAATGTTAATGCAATAACCGCCGTAGTTGAACTGCAGTACGGAAGAAGTCACAGAAATTCCTCTCTCTTTCTCAATCTCCATCCAGTCGGACACCGCGTGCTTTGCCGTGGCCTTCCCTTTTACAGACCCCGCCTGATTGATCGCGCCTCCGTACAGCAGAAACTTTTCTGTCAGAGTCGTCTTTCCTGCGTCCGGATGCGAAATAATCGCAAATGTCCTTCTCTTTTTTATCTCACTTATAAAATCATCCATGGTATGCTCCTATAATCCAAAATTGTCTTTATAATCCGTGATATAGTCTAACATAGTTTCTGCCATATCTGCAATTGTTATTTTTTCTCCTTTTCAAGATGAAACGGGCACGCTGCAATCCACATCCATTGTGAAACACAGCGCGCCCTCCAATATGTATCGCATTTCTTTTACAAATTTTAATACATCGCAGGAAACCCGGCATCGTCTAATCCCCCGGCATCACCTCAATATCAGGCTTGCGCCGCCGATACGCTGCGCTTGATCTGCAAAAGCAGAAGCGCCAGACTGACGCCCAAAAGGATATGACCAATTCCGGCGATGCCTGAGATTGCCGCATTCATACCAGAAGAAAGCGCAGGCGCCAGGAAACCCGGCATCGTCTAATCCCCCGGCATCACCTCAATATCAGGCTTGCGC